>NZ_JADEWL010000036.1 GCF_015207665.1 Plectonema cf. radiosum LEGE 06105 | reverse complement strand
GTTGTGTATAAGAGACAGCTTGTCCCCCCATCTCAATTCCTGTAGCGTAAATTCCCAAATTTTGCAATCTTTAATTGTACTGCTATTTGGCGTATAGTCTTAATCTGAAAGAAAAAAAGACGCGATAAAAATCAATAAAAATATGGTTCAAGAGCTTGAACGGAAACACCTGGGTGCAAACTTTCCAGAAACAGCCCCTGCGGCAAACCCTGTATTTTTCAGGACTTACAGCCGTCGTCAACAGTCCATAGGAACTAGAGAAACTTGGGAAGAGGTTTGCGATCGCACTCTTCAAGGTTTGATTGAGTTGGGTAAGCTAAACGGAGATGAAGCTGCAATTTTGGAGCGGATGCAGCGCAATCTGAAGGCTTTACCGAGTGGAAGATGGTTATGGGTAGGTGGTACAAATTGGTTGAATCAACCGAAGAATTTTTCGGGGGCTTATAACTGTACTTCGACAAATGTCATTGACTGGAAAGCTTTCGGTTTAATGATGGATTTGGCTATGATGGGCTGTGGTACAGGAGCGATTTTAGAACCAAAATATATTAATCAATTACCATGCATCCGCAATCGTTTAAATGTAACGATACAAGGAAATATTGGTAAAACTATAGCTAACGAACGCCGTGAATTTACGGAAATTAAGATAGATGGCGATATGCCTCCGGCATCTAGCGAAGCTAATCGCGTTACTATTTATGTGGGTGATAGCCGTCAAGGTTGGGTTCAGTCTTATCAAACTCTTTTGGAACTCTCTAGCGACGAACGTTTTAACGAAGAAGTTGAAGTAATCGTTGATATCAATGATATTCGTAAAGCTGGGGAACCGTTGCAAGGTTTCGGTGGTATGGCAAATCCGGTGAAGTTACCGGAGCTTTATCAGCGTTGTGCTGCGATTCTTAATAAAGCTGTTGGCAGAAAATTGACTTCGGTTGAATGCTGTTTGTTAATTGATGAAGCGGCTGTTACAATTGTGGCAGGCAATATCCGAAGAAGCGCGGGTATCCGTCAAGGAATTGATACAGACACTGCCTTTGCTGACGCAAAAGCAAACTTATGGCAGCAAGATAAAGATGGAAATTGGCGTATAGATCCAGAACGTGATGCTTTACGCATGGCGAATCATAGCAGAGTATTTCACCATAAACCGACTTTAGAAGAATGTGTGAATGCAGTTCGCAAGCAATATTACAGTGGTGAGGGTGCGATTCAATGGGCTGGTGAAGCTGTTGCTAGAGCAAACGTTGATTTACTAACTACGCAGGAATTGAAAACTGATTTTTTACAAGCTTATCAACAAGGTAAAGGTAAAGATTGGCTCCAAGAAAAGCATTTTCATCTTAATGACAATGAAATAGAGCATCGTCTAAATAGGTTTGGCTTGAACCCGTGTGGTAATTGATACTTTTGCCTCACGTAAAAAACCCCGCAAAATCGGTGAAAGCTGAAATGCTAATACCGAGGTAATCAAAAGAATTAAAGAGCTTTTGACACCGTACAGCGTAGAGAATGAAACTAGATTGCAATAAAAGTTGCATTTTAGAATATAAATCTCCAAGAGTGTGGGGCATCCATAATTTATGAGGATGAAAATGTACGCGGAACTACTGCGAATTATCAAGCAGTAGAACTAGGGGATAAAAAGCCTCTAGGGTAACACAATTGGAAATCATTGGTTCTAATTTTCACTGTAACCTGAGTGAAGTTCACTTAAATCAAATCGACCCCGAAAATTACAAAGAACAAGAAGAAGCTTTTACAGCCGGTGCTTTATCTGTAGCAGTGTTGTTGAATCATCATTTTTTGGAACCACGTTATCAATATAGTCGCGAATTAGACCCGATTGTGGGTGTATCTTTTACCGGCTTATTTGACTTCTTTGTCAGTGCTTTTGGGGTTGACTGGTTGCATTGGTGGACGGAAGGAAGACCTGCAACACAGGAAGGTTTAGCCTTTAAACGTCGCGAACAAGAATATCTGAGTATGTGGAAAGAAATCGTACATCGGGTAGTTTGGGAATATTGCGATCGCCATCAGATAAAACGCCCAAATCGCTGTACCACAGTGCAACCCAGCGGTACTAAATCCTTGCTTACTGGGGCTTCTCCAGGATGGCACCCACCCAAAGCCCAAAGATTTATTCGGCGGATAACTTTCCGCAAAAATGACCCGGTAGCCTTAGCTTGTATTGATTACGGTTATGCGGTGGTTCCTTCTCAAGCCGATAAAGACGAAAACGGCAACTTGTTAAATGATCCCTTCGACTCTCGCTGTACCGAATGGTTAGTAGAAATTCCCGTTGCTGTACCTTGGGCAGATGTACCGGGTGCCGATGAAATTGCCATCGATAAATTTAACGCTTTAGCTCAAATGGATTTTTATATGCAGGTGCAGCAATTCTACGTTACTCACAACACTTCAGCCACTATTGAAGTGCGAGAAAACGAAGTAGAAGCATTGGGAAATCGCATCTACCAAGCGATTCAAAACGATGAAGGCTATATTAGTGCCGCACTTTTGGCAAGATTCGACGACCATCAAACCTTTCCTCGCTTACCATTTGAACCAATCGATAAACAACAATATGAAGAGTTAATGGCACAAGTAGAAAATCGTCGTGAGACAAATGATTTTAACAATGCATTGAAACGGTATGATTTCGGTGAATTAATGGAAGCCGGACCATCCGGATGCGATTCCGACAAGTGTATGATGCCCGAAGATAAACCCATGTGAACTACCTACACTTCCCTTGCGGGTAAGTGTAGGCTTCCCAGATCGTTGGGGATTGCCTCAGACTTCGTAGATTTTTTACGTCCAGAAGTCTTTGGTCTTACATCCCCTCCTTGGGCAGAAGCGCACGGCAGGAGCGACCCTTGGGGAGACCCCAAGACCGCGCTGCCTTTAGTTCCTAACGCCCATAATCGCAAACCTTCATTTTTAATATTTATTGCAGCATTGACGTCTCTATCATGCTGTTTATGGCAGTGGGGACAATCTACAAATCTAATCCCCAATGAATCATAACCGTTTTGCAATATTGGGATTGGTAGTAGTGTTTCGCTGCAAAGTTGAGATGATGGGAAAAACCGACCTATTTCAATATAGGTGTGTCCAAATCTTTCAGCTTTGTATTTCAACATGGTTAAAAACATTCCCCAACAAGAGTCACTAATAGCTTTTGCCAAGTTAGGATTTTTCACCATATTTTTAACTGCCAAGTCTTCTACACAAATTACTTGGTTTTCGTATGCTATTTTGCGAGATAGTTTGTGTAGAAAGTCTTCACGGACTCTAGCCCCACGGCTAGAGACTTTAGCTACTAAGCGTTTAGCTTTTTGACGTTTATTAGATGCCTTATCTTTTTTTCTAGCTAGTTTTTTCTGTTTACGCTTCCTATTTTTCTCTAGTTTTGCTAATTGCTTCTTAGGCAAGTCGTACTTTGAACCAAAAGAAGTGACAGCAAAGGTTTTCAATCCGAGGTCAACCCCAATAGCATCGTTAACAGCAACTACTGGCTCGTCCTCTTGATTAAACAGGATAGAAGCGTAGTACCTACCATCTGCATTTTTAGATATAGTTACAGTTGTGAACTTGGCATTTGGTAGTTCTTTGTGAAACACAGCTTTAACCATCCCCAATAACCCTGGAAACTTGATTACACCATCTTGTGACATTAACTTAACGTTTTGGGGATACTGAATTGATTGCTTACCATGTTTAGACTTGAAGTTGGGATATTTGGCACGTCCTTCAAAGAAATTGACAAAGGTACTAGAAAGATTAAATGTTACTCGTTGCAATACTTGGCTGTATGCGAGTCCTAACCATTCATATTCTTTCTTTAATCCTGGCAACAATTTGTCCATTGCAATCTTAGAAAGACCCTTCCCTGTTTCTTTGTACGCTGTGGTTGTAGCATTAAGCATATAATTCCACAGCCAACGGGTATTACCAAAACATTGAGCTAAATAAGATTCTTGCTCCAAGGTGGGATAGATTCTAACTTTAATTGCTCTGTACATGGTGAGCCACTTGAGGTCTTGGCGGTCTCCGTCACGATCGCAAAGCGGCGAATCGACCTTACCGTGTTTACAATTTCATGATAACATATATTTTGACAATCGTGCTATCAAAAACAAAATATTTTGTTCGTTTCCGACAATTCCTCTTCCCTCACCGGAGGGTATTGGTCAGAGGACTGTCGTCAACTCACGCGCAATTCATCTCAACACTTCCGCTTCCTCGGTAAGTGTGAGCCTTCTTGCTGTTAAAGGTAAAATTGAGGGATGAAGTACTAATTCTCAAGTATTAAGTATTCTGAACTGTAATACTAGACTTGTTTTTCTTTATACTTCATTCTTTTTAGCCCTTTGGAGATAAAAAAATGTTCCTCGAAGAACTAGCACCATTATTTAAAGAATTCACCCAGCATCCAGCTTCATTTATGGGGGGATTTGTATCTGGTGTACTCAGACTTAACCTCGCTGATGACCCAGTAAAAAGCTGGTTAGCACAACAAACAAATACAACAAATTTTCCTACTTCTGCCAATACAATCCACAATGGTAAGAATAATGGACCTCAAAGTATTTCTATTGAGTAAAGTATTTGGCTAATAGAAAGATTTGGTTAATAGATAGTTAAATTGAACAAGGTCTGCTGAAAACCAGTAGACCTTTTGTTTATTTAATGGTTAAGATTACTGCTGATATCAAGCAATATAGTCTAATTCACATAACTAGTAGTGATGAATTTTACAACATCTAAAACAACCATAAAACCCTTATTTTCTTACTTATTAGAAGTATATATAAGCTACACTGATTTTAACTTGTAAAAGTTTGTGATATATCATACCTTGAAAAATTGCAGTCATCAGGTACTATAAAAACGTATTCGTGAGTTCAGTCCTAGGGATGGTTTATTTTGAGTTAATCCAGCTACTAATTGCTGATTATTAATTAGATAATTAACCATTAATAAAATTAGATTTTTTGCTGAACAGAAGAAAGCTAATCGTCTGAGTTTGACCTGGGGCTGAGCGATTCGCTATTTCTAGAACCGTTAACAAGCATGACTATTTACGTTGGAAATCTTTCCTATCGGGCTACAGAAGCAGACTTGAGAGCAGTATTTGCCGATTACGGTGAAGTGACTAGAGTTGTCTTACCGACCGATCGCGAATCAGGTAAAATGCGCGGATTCGCCTTTGTTGACCTCAATGAAGAAGCGAATGAAGACAATGCCATTTCTGAACTAGACGGAGCAGAATGGATGGGTCGTCAAATCCGGGTTAACAAAGCTAAACCAAAAGAAGATAATCGTCCCCGTGGTGGTTTTGTGAGAAAGCCAGATTTTCAAGAACAATAAATTTTCTTATTAAAATAAAGCCGCAAAATTTCTCGTTATCGTTTTTTATTTGATACAGGAATAAATCTTGCACCAATCCTTTAGTTAATACAACTAATCCATGTAGTTGTAGAACTAAGGTTTTAAAACAAGATGAATCAATTTTTTTTGACTATTTCCTTAAGTATAAAATTCTGTAACGGGAATTATGTACATTAATAATTTGCAGTAAATGCAATAAATTTCAAGTACAAATAAACTACCAAAAGTTGCTCGCTTTAGATTTCATAAATCTGATGTAGAGTATTTCACTGTGGCTGTTTGCTAATTGAGCAATACAAGCAGCTATAGTTTGGGCTGAAAATAACGCACATCACAAAAAAACTTCATAGAAACAACCCCGACAAGATACCGACCGACGATATCATCAAAAGTCGGGTTTTCCTATTTTAGAGAAAATTTCCCAAAATTAAACACAAGTTAAAAAAGTTAAATACAAATTAAATATCAATTAAACACAAATTAAAAAAGTTTTTTTAAATTCGATAATATTTATTTAATTATAATAATTTTTACACAGACAAACTTTCAGTAGAGAGATTCCACCACTTGCAATAATAATTTTGCTGAGCGGGAAAAATATAATTTTCTTAGCTGAGAAATCCCGAACAATCACTAAAGACTTTTGTAGAGAATATTACATTCGCCTCAATTCAAATAAATTTATTTTTGCAACTAAATTAACTTTTTATTATCTGTTTAAAGTTAAAATAGCAATCATTTTTATTAACTTATAGACTTATAAAATATAAATATGAATCGCGAAAAAATTCAAATAAATTTAAAAACTTAAAAATTTATTTATAATTGCTGCAAGACCAAGTGAAAATCTTGATTTTCAGGATTTTAATGCTTAAATAACCGAAGAAAAGCGCGATTTAGGATAAATGATTATTTGTTTTTTATCTAAAATTGCATTTGCGTTCCTAAAATACCTCTCTAATATAGAGGCAGCAACCATAAGTTGTAACCCTGACGGCATCTTCTCAAATAAAAGCCATAGCTAGCGAGACCATAGGAAGATAATTATTATGACAAAAGCAGCAGAACACGAAGACAAAGGGATTCAACACATCACGGATAAAGGACTAGATAGAGATTGTACGACTTTATCCCGTCACGTATTGCAGCAATTCCAAGGCTTTTCAGCCCAAGCACAAGATTTAAGTGCGCTGATGAATCGTATAGGGCTTGCGGGTAAACTAGTTGCTCGTCGTCTCAGTCGTGCTGGTTTAATGGAAGGTGTTCTTGGGTTTACCGGAGAAGTTAACGTACAGGGAGAATCCGTCAAAAAGATGGATGTCTATGCTAACGATGTGTTTATCTCAGTTTTCAAGCAAAGCGGTTTAGTATGTCGCTTAGCTTCCGAGGAAATGGATGAACCGTACTATATTCCGGAAAACTGTCCTATAGGTAGATATACCTTGCTCTACGACCCCATTGATGGCTCATCCAATACAGACACAAACTTGAGCTTGGGTTCGATTTTCGCGATTCGACAACAAGTTGGAGAAGATAGCGATGGGCAAGCTAAAGATTTACTTGCTCCGGGTAACAACCAAATTGGAGCCGGATATATCCTTTACGGACCGAGTACCATGTTAGTTTACACTATGGGAAAAGGAGTTCATTCCTTTACTCTTGACCCTAGCTTAGGTGAATTTATACTTACGGAAGAAAACATTAAGATTCCCGATCGTGGTTCAGTTTATAGCGTTAACGAAGGGAATTTTTGGCAGTGGGAAGAATCTATTAGAGAATACATCCGCTACGTTCACCGAACCGAAGGTTATAGCGCTCGCTACAGTGGAGCAATGGTCAGCGACATCCATAGAATATTAGTTCAAGGTGGCGTATTTCTCTATCCAGGTACAGTACAAAAACCAGAAGGGAAACTACGCTTACTGTACGAATCCGCTCCTTTAGCTTACATAATCGAGCAAGCAGGTGGTCGCGCTACCACTGGTGAAATGAGGATTTTGGATGTGGTAGCTGAAAAACTGCACCAGCGTACACCTTTAATTATTGGTAGTAAAGAGAATGTCGCAAAGGTGGAATCTTTTATTCAAAATGGTCACTAAATGAGTAGGGAGTAGGGAGTAGGGAGTAGGGAGTAGGCAGTAGGGAACAGTAAAAAATAATTAGTTTATGGGACTTATGCACTGATAGCAAAATCAATGTTCTCGCCTGTAGGGAAATTTTACATATCTGATTGCATAAGTCCGCTCACTACTCAGTGCTTACTGTCCACTGTCAACTGTCCACTGTTAATTATTCCTTTAGCGAGAATCAATAGACAATCCTATAAGCATTAATAGAAAAAGAGAGAAAAATAAATTTCGGAGTGAAATATAGCCAATATGGGCATCACCACAAATCAATTATTAGAAATCAAAAAATACGGTCAAAGTATTTGGATGGATAATTTAAGTCGTGACATTATCCAGTCCGGAGAATTAAAAAATCTGGTGGAAAACCAAGGTATCAGCGGGATTACCTCCAATCCCAGCATTTTTGAAAAAGCTATGGTTGGTAATGTCATTTACGATCAAGATATAGAAGCGGCAATTCGTAAGGGATTATCAACTCAGGAAATTTACGAATCTTTAGCTTTTGGAGATATTCGTTACGCTTGCGATATTTTACGTCCGGTATACGAAGCAACAGACGGATTGGATGGTTATGTAAGCATTGAAGTACCGCCAACTATCGCTCACGATACCCAAAAAACCATTGAAGAAGCTAGACGCTACTTTCAAGAAGTGGGACGGGAAAACTTAATGATTAAAATTCCTGGAACAGAAGCTGGTTTACCAGCTGTCGAGCAAGTAATATCTGAAGGTATGAACGTCAATATTACACTGTTGTTTTCCGTGGATAGTTATGTAAATACCGCTTGGGCTTACATTCGCGGCTTGGAAAAACGAGTATCAGAAGGTAAAGATATTAGTAGAATTTCCTCTGTAGCTAGTTTCTTCCTCAGCCGTATTGATTCCAACATTGATGGAAAAATCGACGAAAAATTAAGTCAAGGTGTTGACGATATCAACTTAGAAGCCAAGCTCAAATCCGTAAAAGGAAAAGTCGCGATCGCAAACGCCAAAATTGCTTATCAAGAGTACAAAAAGATTATCAACGACGAACGCTGGCAAGCTTTGGCTGCAAAAGGTGCGAACGTCCAACGTTTATTATGGGCAAGCACCAGTACTAAAGATCCCAGTTACAGCGATGTCATGTACGTTGATGAATTAATTGGTAAAGATACCGTTAATACCTTACCACCAGTAACCATCGAAGCCTGTGCTGACCATTGCGACGTAGATTCAAGAGTCGAAACCGATGTAGAAGCAGCATATAAACTGATCGAAAGTCTCAAAGATCCCGAAATCAACATTGACCTCGATCAAGTCATGGACGAATTGCTTACCGAAGGAATTGATAAGTTTATCAAACCCTTTGAATCCTTAATAAGTTCCTTGGAAGACAAAGTTAAGCACTTGTCACCTGTTTAATAATTAATGGGTAATGGGTAATAGGTAATAGGTAATAGGGAATTGGGAAGACAAGGAGATAAGGAAACAAAGAGAAATTCAACTTTTGACTTTTTAACCTCTTACCCATTACCCATTACCAATTACCAATTACCAATTACCAATTACCCATCACCCAAAAGAAAGTAAATCTAAAATTCCAAATCTAAATTATGGTTAGTTTGCTAGAAAATCCACTGCGGGTTGGCTTGCAACAGCAAGGCATGGCTGAACCCCAGATAATTGTTATTTTTGGTGCTTCCGGTGATTTAACCTGGCGCAAATTAGTACCAGCACTATACAAATTGCGACAAGAAAGACGGATTCCACCGGAAACCACAATTGTTGGTGTAGCGCGACGAGACTGGAGCCACGAACACTTCCGCGAACAAATGCGTAAGGGAATGGAAGAAGCTCACGGTGGTGTCGGCCCGGAAGAATTGTGGAAAGACTTTTCTAACGGTCTTTTTTACTGCTCTGGCGATATAGATAACCCCGAAAGCTATCAAAAACTAAATAATCTTCTGGGTGAATTAGACGAAAAACGAGGAACCAGAGGTAATCGATTATTTTACCTTTCCGTTGCTCCCAAGTTCTTTCCTGAAGCTATCAAACAATTGGGTTCCGGGGGAATGCTTGAAGACCCCGAAAAACACCGTTTAGTAATTGAAAAACCTTTTGGTCGAGATTTAGCATCTGCCAAAAATCTCAATGCAGCAGTACAAAAATATTGTAAAGAAGAACAAGTCTATCGAATTGACCACTATTTAGGTAAAGAAACGGTTCAAAATTTATTAGTTTTTCGCTTCGCAAACGCAATTTTTGAACCATTGTGGAATCGTCAGTTTGTAGACCATGTACAGATAACAGTAGCAGAAACAGTAGGAGTTGAAGACCGAGCCGGGTATTATGAAAGCTCCGGTGCATTGCGGGATATGTTGCAAAACCATTTGATGCAACTTTTCTGTCTCACCGCAATGGAAGCTCCTAACGCCATGGATGCTGATAGCATCCGCACGGAAAAAGTAAAAGTATTACGTGCTACTAGAATTGCGGATATAGAAAATTTGGCTAATTCCGCAGTGCGCGGTCAATATAGCGCTGGGTGGATGAAAGGAGAGTCTGTACCAGGGTATCACGAGGAACCAGGAGTAGACCCGAAATCTACAACACCGACATTTGTGGCGACAAAATTTGTAGTTGATAACTGGCGCTGGCAAGGAGTTCCCTTCTACCTGCGTACTGGTAAGCGGATGCCGAAAAAAGTTAGCGAGATTTCCATCCACTTCCGCGAAGTCCCTTCACAGATGTTTCAATCGGCTGCACAACAGAGAAGTGCCAATATTTTAACCATGCGGATTCAGCCAAATGAAGGAATTTCCTTGCATTTTGACGTGAAAGTTCCTGGAGGAAATTTCCGTACTCGTTCGGTTGATATGGACTTTACTTACGGTTCATTTGGTCTACAAGCAAAATCCGATGCTTATGACCGGCTATTTCTTGATTGTATGATGGGCGACCAAACTTTGTTCACCAGAGGAGACGAAGTAGAAGCTGCTTGGCAGGTAGTAACACCAATTATAAGCGCTTGGGATGCCCCCGCAGACCCAACAACAGTTCCGAACTATGAAGCTGGTACCTGGGAACCTGTAGAAGCAGAACTCTTAATCAACCGAGACAACCGCCGTTGGCGCAGACTATAGAAAGTTAGGAGTTAAGAGTTAAGAGTTAGGAGTTTAGGTCTTGAGGAGGGGAGGAGGGGAGTTATAAATTTTAGGTCTTGAGTTTTGAATTTTTTAGTTGGTGGATATAAATATTTGGGTTAATTGTTATTCATCGAACATTTTCCTATAACCAACTCCGGCAGTCCTAATTCCTAACTCCCCTACAGATGTAGGAATACATCCCGTCTCTATAATTCCTAACTCCTCACTCCCAACTCCTAACTTTAATTTAATTACAACTCAAAACCTAAAATTCTTTAATTTTTATGACGAACCAAGCACCCACTATTTTTTCACTTCAGGCTCCCAAGGATGTTTCGCTTAACGAAATTGAAACCGAATTAAGCAAAATTTGGCAAAGTTACGGTATCGGTGGTGAAGACGGAGCGCTTCCTGCGGCTACGCGAGCAACTACATTTACTTTGGTAATTTACGAACCAGAACAAACCCAGTATTTGTTGGCTGCTTTAGGATTTTACAAAGGCCCAATTGATGGTATCCTCGGACCACAAACTGTATCGGCTCTACGAGATGCACAAAAAGCTCTTGGTTTGGAACGAACTGGTAAAACTAGTCCGCAAATGTTAACACGACTGCGGGAAGAACTTGCTAAACTTTACGGCGGTGGTAACACCACAGATGATAATGGTAATAATGCTGCTCAGTACACTCCAGATGCAGCTAGCGCTAGAATTGCTGACGAAATTGCTTTGCGTAATCCTTGTCGTATTATTAGTTTGATACCCGTAGTTGGTGAAGATGAAGGTGTTAAGGCGCAAGTTTCTGCTTATTGTCCGATTCAAAAGCAATCATCTTCTTCCCTGGTTTGTTGCGAGTATATTACTTTAACTGGAACTGCCGTAGCTTTAGAACGTATTGGTGGTATGCTTCCGGAGTTATTAATTGGTGGTTTACCCAAGTTTATTTGGTGGAAAGCAACACCAGATCCGAACAATCCTTTATTCAAGAGACTTTCCACTGTATGCGATAACGTTATTGTTGATTCTTGTAATTTTAATGAGCCAGAAAACGATTTACTCAGGCTGCAAGAATTGATTGAAAATGGCATACCGCTAGCTGATTTAAACTGGCGACGTGTGGGAGGATGGCAAGAATTAACAGCAGAAGCTTACGATGCACCAGCACGACGTAAAGGTTTAATGGAAGTAGATCGAGTTAATATCGACTATGAAAAAGGCAATTCTGCTCAAGCATTACTATTTTTGGGTTGGTTAGCAAGTCGTTTAAATTGGCGTGCGGTTTCCTTTGAACAACAACTCGGCGACTACATTATTAAAAGCTTTAAATTCATGGGGGACAACCAAAGGGAAATACACGCCGAATTAGCAGGAGTTCCAGTCGGTGATGTGGGTGATATTCCCGGCGATTTAATTGCTATACGTTTAAGTTCTACTAATCCAGAAGCAAACTGCGGTACCTTGATTTGTTCCGAAACCGGCGGCTGTATGCGGATGGAAACCCAAGGTGGCGCTCAATCTACTGGGGTATTTCAACAAATAACCTCGCTTTCCGAGCAAAAAGCCGAAGCTTTACTTTCTCAACAAGTACAACGTTGGGGTAAGGAAGCACTTTTTGAAGAAAGTTTGAAAGTTACAGCACAATTAATTCAATTAGCTAATAAGAGTTAGGAGTTAGGAGTTAGGAGTTAGGAGTTAGGAGTTATACCATTTCACTTTAATGGTGATACATATTAATTGTGTAGAGACGTAGCATTGCTACGTCTTTTTGTATGTATGAATGGCACTAAGTTCAGAAGCATCATTTATTTGCAAACTTCTGTATCCTATGCATTTAGATCAAAAGATAAAAATTAACGGTCTAAAAGTTTTCCGTGACACATTCTTTGTTCAAGTTTCTGCATATTTCCTAGCATCAATTCTTCTAAGCTTAGATTGAATTGTGACGCAAGAAAAGCTACAAAATACAACACATCTCCTAACTCGTTTTTCATCGATTTATTAATTTCCTCAATTTCACATTTATCTAAATTTCGGTCATTTCTACAGTAACGCTTTAATATTCGTGCTACTTCTCCCGATTCTTCACAAAGCCCTAATCCCAATATTGGCAATTCGTTTTTAAAGTTTTTAGCAATTTCAATAGTCCAACTTTGATAATAATTAGCGTTCATACTTTACAATTAAAAATACTTAATAATTGACCGTAATTAATAAAGAATAAGTTCCGGTTTATTAACAAATGAATAATTAACAATTAAATAATATGTTGAGTTTTGATGCTTGATAAATTTAGTGATAAAAATCAATGATCATAGCCACTAAAATCTATGATTGTAATTACTAAAATTCATGACACAAATCACATTGACCTAATATTGTTGTGCGTGGGCGATATTTTCCTCTATACATCCAAGCCCTAAAATCAATCAAAAACTGTGATATGTCTTTGCTTAACATTCCCTATTATCTCTTACCTTCAAATAAAAATACAGCCTACCAACCAATATATGTATTAAACCGACATATTAAATTATTCTTAATTTGGCGTTGGAGAATTCGGGTATGAATTTAGATTTTGAGACGTTACACTGTAACGTCTCTACAGAAATTTCGGTTATCAATAAAATTTGATTCATACTTATTAGGGGGCAACGCCCTTAATTTTGTTGAGAATAGTGTAATATATAAATTCAAAATAATTACAAGCATAAATACTTATATAATTCATAATTCATAACTCCTAACTCCTAACTTTCACTTCATGGCTTTAATTATTGCTGGAGAACGTAGCGGTGTGGGCAAAACTACGGTGACACTCATGCTGTTATCGTGTTTGTCTCGGCGCGGTTTGCAAGTACAATCTTTTAAAGTGGGGCCTGATTACATTGACCCGATGTTTCATAAACACGTTACAGGTCATGCTTGTCGTAATTTAGACCCCGTTTTAACTTCTGAAAATTATCTAAAAGAATGCTTTTATCATTACTCTAATTTATGTGAATATTCCCTAATTGAAGGAGTAATGGGTTTATTTGATGGGGTAAATGGTAATTACGCTAGTACGGCTCATGTTGCTAAGTTATTAAATTTACCCGTTTTATTAGTAGTTGATTGCAGTCGTTTATCTGGTTCTGTCGCTGCAATTGTCCACGGTTATTGCTCCTTTGATCAACAAGTTAACATTGCTGGAGTAATCTTAAATCGTGTCGGTAGCGATCGCCATTTATCTCTGCTCAAAAATTCTCTAGCACCTTTACAAATTCCCCTTTTTGGTGTAATAAAGCGTCAAGATAATATTACAATTCGCGATCGCCATTTGGGTTTAGTACCAACAACAGAACTTCCAGAATTAAATGAACTAATAGATCAACTTGTAAATCTCGGTGAAAGTTGCTTTGACTGGGAAAGTTTATTACCACTTTTGCGAAAGACAGAAAAAGCAAATCAAGAATTTTCTTCCTCAGTTATTATTCCCCCCATCTCCGCTTCTTCTACTTACCCTTCTTCACCAATAAAAATCGCCATAGCATACGACAAAGCTTTCAATTTTTACTACCAAGATAATCTCGACTTGTTGCAAAGTTTGGGTGCAGAATTGGTTTTTTGGAGTCCTTTAGAAGATACTGAATTACCCAAAGATATTAAAGGAATGTATTTCGGAGGAGGTTTTCCAGAAGTTTTCGCTGAAAAATTAGCAGAAAATACCCGTACAAGAAATGCTGTAAAAGCCGCTATTTTATCAGGAATACCCACAATAGCCGAGTGTGGTGGTTTAATGTATTGTGCTGAGCAAATTGTAGATATGACGGGTAAATCTTGGGAAATGGTGGGAGTATTATCTACAACAGCAGTAATGGATAAACATTTAACTTTAGGATATCGTCGCGCTATAGCTCTACAAGATAGTTTATTAATAGATGCAGGAACAACAATTTACGGACATGAGTTTCATCGTTCCCGTTTAATATCCGATTCTAATAATCCCTTATTTGAAACTTATAGATACGATTGTGATGAATTCATGGGAAAAGAAGGATGGGTTTCACCTTTGAATCTCCACGCTTCTTATATTCATATGCATTGGGGAAATAGTCTAGAAATTCCGCAAAGATTTTTAAGCCAATGTCGGATTTTTAATACTCTTATTTTCTAATCAACCCATCATACTTACATCTTTATTTAATTTACGAATTAAACGTGATAATTCACGAATGATATTCACAGCAATTTCGGGAGTTTCTTCAATAGCATCATCAAGCTGTTCTTGAGTTAATTCCAAACATTCACAAGCATCTATTGTAGTAGCAGAAGCCGAACGTGGTTGGGTATCAAATACCGCCATTTCCCCAAAGTATTTTCCTTGTGACATAACTGCAAGCGTTCGATTATCCAAATGAATTTTGACTTTTCCTGAAACTACAATATAAAGAGATTGTCCTTGCTCTCCTTCTCGAAATATACTGCAATTTGGGGGAAACCACAGTTCGTTCATCGCAGAAGCTAACCGAACTATAAAATCATCTCGCAATTCTTTGAATATTGGAACTTGACGTACAAATAATAAACGATCAACGCTAGTTAGCATAGAAGAGTTAGTGGATGGTTGATGGTTGTTAGTGGATGGTTGATAGTTGTTAGTGGATGGTTATCCACCATCAACTATCTTTTAACTTTATGCTTTTCTATAAATTCCTTGACTTGAGCTATTACTAAAGGATGTGAATCCTTTTTTAACTGGGGTAAAATTTTTATAAATAAGCGGGGAGATGCAATACTTAAATAAGCGACAACGGCTTCTCTAACGAAACCACAAGGATGACGTAAACTTGCTTTCAGTTGTGATTTTTTAAGCTTAATCCGAGCAACTTGAGCAAAATGAATGCAGCAAGCCCAACACCAATCAGAAAGTGAGTTTTCTAACTCTAATAATGTTCGAGTCCGTTCGTTTACTGCCATTTGTTCGTATTGTGATAATCCTGCTTCTACAAGTTTTTGTAATTTTTCATAAGGTGGCCTTCTATCAAAAATATTGAGTAATATAGTTTTGCTAGGTAAATTTATAGTATGTTCTAAAATTTCTAATCCTACTGCTAAATTTACTTGGGATTCGGAATTAATATTGAATACAGCAGCGTTAACTTTTTCTAAGGGATAAAGGAATTTTAAAAGTAAAAATAAACGTTCTTTTATATCAATTTCTAATTCTGATAACGCTTTTTGTACTAACCGACATAAAGCTACAACTTTCTTTTTAGAATGAAAATTTTGTAAAGTTTCTCCAGTTTTAAATTCTATATAAGCAGCATATATTTCACCTTGATTTTTGAAATCTACAGATGCAGCATATATTTCACCTAACAACTTTAACTCTTGTTCAATTAATTTTTGAATTCTAGTTTCATAAGACCTATCCACCAAAATCAAAATTCCCTGTTGCTGATGTCTTTTAATTAAAGTACGCAGTATATGACATTTAATTGAACCTTTGGATATTTCTAAATGATGCCATAAAATATCGACTGCTTTTAAGGTATCAATTTGACCAATTGTTCGCAAAGCATATACTCTTGTTATTTCTGGTTCGTAGTTATCTATTGCTAAACGTGACAGCATTGGTAAGACTTCATTTCCGAGTTTTACTAAACCATTCATCGCTACTAAACGGGTAGATTTATGGTGAAGTCCTACTATTAATGCTGAATAATATTCTTCTAAATTATTTGCCGCAATCATTTCTAAAACTATACTTCGTACCTTCAAAGATTTATCTTCTAATAAAGAGGGAATATGAATCCGCAGTGCTTGTAAATAAGATGCTTCAGCAAGAGATTTAACCCCATTAACTCGTATTTCTTCTTCTTTATTAGTCAGCATCCATCCTAGAGTTTTAGTTGCTGCTACTTTTTGCTTTGTTGTACCATAAGTTAATAATAAAGCCGCAGCAGTACCTTTAATTACAGAGTGTTGTTCGGGATTAAGATATTCTTCTAATTGATTTAAATTTGGAGAAGCTTCGGCAAGAGAAACGTAACGCAATGCTAAAGCAAATATATTGGGATTTAAAATAGTTTGAGGATTTTCTAATAAAGTGCGTACTTGAGGTAAAAAAGCGGGATTGACATCAGATTCAAGCATTACTTCCAAACTTCGAGATTGCAAAGTAGGAGTAAGTGTTAGTAATTCTGGTGCTAAAATTTCCCCAGCCCCTTGGGGATCGATTTGCGATAAAAGTTCGATACAAGAATGTTTATCCGCTTCGCTGCCTTTTTCTCGTAAAGCTTTGATTACAGCACGCTTGAAAAAAGGTAGATCCACATTTGTCACGCTTAATTGTCCCCTTTCAGCACTCAAAACTAATAAATCCACATACTGCGATCGCAATACCCAAATGACTCCTACACATATAATCGCAACAATGGCAGTTTCGATAATTAGGACTAAATGTTGCCAATTTACAGTTATAAAATTCTTGGTTAGCCACTGAGTAATTAAAATAATAAATCCGGTAAAACCCGCAGCGGCAGTTTCTGCAAAGCCTCCAGATAATATTTGTACACGACTTCTAACTTTCTCAGGTATTGGTTGAAACAGTAATGTACTAGTATTAGCTACGAAAGTATAACGCAAAAGTTCATCTAAAAACTTAATCAGCGTTAAACCCCATAGCAATGACAAAGCAGGTATTTTCAAGCCAAACAAGGCTGAAGTCATTGACAATGACGATATCATAGCCATCCCTGCCAATAAAGTTCCAATACCAACAGGTAAAATTGCCGTAGTAAAAAACACTCCTAAACGTTCGATTACACGGCTAGAGACAAATAACTGAGTTGTAAGTTCAAATAATCCGAGGATTCCGCCAAATACACCTAAAAAACTGGTAATTTCTTGACCTTGAAAGGTTGATTCTAACTGAGTTAAATACTGAAAATCTACTAACAATCCGATTGTCTGAATTAACAATCCGAAGGCAAATAATCGTAAAGCATAATTCTTCAAAGGAGCCGAAAGACGACGAGCGTGGTAAACTTGCGGTTGCTTGATTTTTCGTTGCGGAACATCGGAAAAAGCTTGAGGATATTTCTTGCTCAAATGCAACAGAATTGCAGTTCCTAAAACTATAACCAAAGCCCCAATTAAAATGACTTTATCTAGCTTGAGAAATCGAACTAAAGTCGGTAAACTAAATCCACCTATGACATCAGCAACTAAAATTCCACTACTTACTAAAGGATAAGTGCGCTTAATCTCCTGAATATTAAATAATTGGTTTGCTGCAATAGAAGTGTTGAGTTGATTGATAACATAGAGCGCGTCAACCCACAATCGCAGTAAAAATACGCTGAATAATGCCAAGCTCGAAAGCTGCAAATTTGTAGATAAGGTAATTTGTAAACCTATAGGCAATAAAATTAAAGGTATCACCATGCAAGGTAAAGCAGCTACAATTACCCATCGCAGAGGAAAAATCTTTTGCAGCCAAGAGTACAGAAAAACCAAGGCAATTCCAACTACTGCACTCGCAATATAAATCAGCGGTAGAGAGCTAGCACCGTATTTATCCAGAAATAAAGCAATGCTGCTATCTTCTACCCATCGCAATCCAACTGATGTTGTGGCGTAAAAAGCAAACATCAGTAATGTTCGAGAACCTTCTTCCGGTCGGAGATTTACCCAGCGGAGTACTCGTAGTAAAATATTTTTATAGGCACCTAGGTGTTGATTTTTTAATTGCATCTGGTTTAATCTGTTATAGTTACCCCTGTCCAAGGAAATTTACGATTAACTTCAGTTTTTTGGACTTGGAAAACCATTTCCTCAAATACTGGTAACTAGAAAAAGCACCTCCCATAAGGTATTACTCCTAGAAAAAAATAAAAGTCCTGAGTAACTGAGTATTAGTTTTCCCACTCAGCACTCAAGACTATCGTTTTTTTGATTAATTTAAATTTATTTTTGTCCGATCAACAGATAAATCAACTCTGAAGAAACACCAATAAATAAGACGTTGCAATGCAACGTCTTTACATTTTTCCTTTGTTAAGCAAAAAAAAATAAATTTTGGATGAAAAAATAAATTCTAGAAACCCCTAAATTTATTTATGGGGTGAATCCAAAATCTAAAGCTTGTACTGAGGGAAGCGAATGTATCCAAAATCCCAAATTGATAAGACATCTGGTGGAAATTAATTATGCGTCATCCAGAAACCTTGTAGAGACGCGAAATTTCGCGTCTCTACATTCTTTTTCGGAGATGTCTATTGATCTAAAAACCGATTCCGAAGAATCTCAGAACACCTAAAATACTACCTAAAGGTCCACCAATTTGATTGATGGTGTCACCAGTTTTGGCTATACCAGAACGGCTGACTAACAATACATCATTACTACGAAGAATCGGATTAGTTTTCTCGTTGATTCCCGCTTTCAAATCCACTTCTACCAAACGCTTGGTCACCGAACCATCGGGATTCAAACGAATCAAGTCAATTTTACCGCTGCTAGCTCTAGCATCGTTAAATCCACCTGCTGCGAGCAAAGCTTGGTTAAGAGAACTATTCGGTCTAATTTGTACTGGTCCTGGTCTTTTAACTTCCCCTACCACACTCACTTCCATTTGTGAAGGAGACAAAGTAGTTGTAGCCAACTGTGTAGCTTCTGCTGGGTTGACCTCAGTTGCGGTGGGGAATATGATTGTATCTCCATCTTGGACAACTACGTCTTGGTTAACATCACCGCTTGTTAACAACCGCCACAAATCTACATTGATGATTTGTTCGGTACCCGTTCTTGTCGGTCGTCTAATTATGACGTTACGAACGTTAGCTTGTGGTGTAATTCCCCCAGCTTGTTGTAACGCTCGCGTTATGGTAGGCTGACCACTGATATTTGGCGCACCATTCTGGTTGTTTCCACCACCTTCTGTCGCTCCTGAAGTTACCAAATATGAACCCGGACGAATAACTTCACCAACTACCGCTACTGTACGGGGTCTAGTGGGGTCAGCCGCAAAGTTGGCTGCTGCAATATTACGCGCTGTTGCAACGTTAAAGTTTCTACTAGTTGGGACATAAACGGTGTCACCATCGCGCAAAGTAATATCTTGAAAACTTCTACCTGTTTTGATTAGGTCATCTAAATCAAGATTGACTGTTTGTTGTCTTCCATTCCCCAGCTGACGACGTAACTGCACTTGGGTGATATCAGCACTCAGAGTTACTCCCTGAGCAGTTGTTAAAGCTGCTAAAACCGTTGGGTATTGAATACCTGGGTCTTGACCCGCACCACCTTCTAAACTTAGAGTATAAGCCCCTGGACGGGTTACTTCCCCAGCTACAAATACGTTGATCGGACGGGGAGATAATAAATTGACTGAAATAATCGGTCGTCTGAGAAAACGAGCGTATCTTCTGGCAATTGCATCAGCGGCTTGTTCCGTTGTCAACCCCTCAATGGACACGCTACCAACTAAAGGTAGGTTCACGGCTCCACCAGGAGGAATTACGTAATCACCTGAATACTCTGGCACTTCAAACACATTTACTCTGATGCGATCGCCACCACCCAATGCGTAATTTGAACGAATTCGAGCAGCTTGTTGTGCGAAAACTGGATTAACTGGTTCCAAAGCAACGGTAACGGCAGTTAATAACATTACACCCAGCAATGGCCGGGCAAACAATTTTAATAGATTTGTGTTAAGCATATTTACCTGAGATTCAGATTTGTTAAGCACTGTCTTAACATTTTATTCTTGACTATACGTAAGTGTTCAAGTTCCATTACACTTTTATTTTCTAAAATAACCGGAAGTTGATAGCAATAAATTATTTATTAAGTTTAAATTTTTAATAAAGTTGCTGTAAAGCTTAATCCCTCGGCATTTAGAATAATTATTACTAAGTCATAATCAACACATTTTATTTGTTTGAGATTAATCCAACGTTTTCCTATTTTTTACAAAAAATCCAGCTTTCCCAATTACCTTCTTAATTTCTTCATTAAGATAAAATAATCAGATTAAATCAATCCAATTTCCAATTATTACTTTGTTCTGCAATCATAGAGTTTAAAATCTGGAAATAAAGTATACTTTTCTACATCTTTCCTTGAATTTTCTCCATAAAAAACTCTTCTAAAGAAGGACGATAAGCGTTAATAGAAATCAGATATCCTCCCATCAATCGAAGACTTGCAATAAAATCATACATTTCTCCTTGTAATTCACCTTGCCAACAGCCATCAGATAAAGATGCAAGATTCGGAATCCATTGTTGTAAAGTTTCCCAATTACCACCTTGACCTTTGACTCGATATGTGCTTTGTGTCCCTAATAATTGAGTGACATTACCAGAACAGATTAATTCACCTTTGTTAAGGATTGCAATGCGATCGCAAATTAATTCGACTTCATTAAGAACATGACTGTTGAAAAAAATAGTTTTTCCTTGCTGCTTAAGGTTTAAAATAATTTCGCGCATCTGATAACGTCCCATAGGATCTAAACCAGACATTGGTTCATCCAAAAAGATTAAATCTGGGTCATTAATTAAAGTTTGTGCCATTGCAACCCGCTGTAACATTCCCTTAGAATAGCGGCGCATTTGTTTTTTACGAGCATCAAATTTAGATAACCCAACCAAGTCTAGTAATTGAGGAATGCGTTGCTGTTGAATATTTTGGGGAATTTGAAATAAATTTGCACTCCCAACCAAAAATTCCCAACCAGTCAGGAAGTCGTAGAGATAGGCATTTTCAGGTAAGTAACCAATATGTTGCTTAGTTTGGCGATCGCCAAGTGGCTTACCCAATAATAAACCTCTTCCGGAAGTAGGACGGATAATTCCCAGCAATAATTTGAGTAGAGTGGTTTTACCAGCACCATTTTGTCCGAGCAATCCAAAAGTCTCTCCCCGTTGAACTTTCAAAGAACAGCTTTTGAGAGATATAACTTTTTGATTCATCCAAAAACCAGTACGGTAAACCTTTCGTAATTCCGAAGTAAGAACTACTGGGGGATTTTGAGTTGTATCAAGAGAAAACGCAGCCTCTTCAACAGACTTCATGAAAACACACAAAACAGTAAACTAATTACAAGATACCCAGTTGTGTGTTGAGAATAACAATTTTTTATAGATAAATCAGCAATGTTGTAAATTAAACCAAGTACTGCATTTGATGAATTGTGATGGTTTTTATCGTCACCCGACCGGGAATCAAATTCCCGGTCTAATAGCATAAGTCCTATAAATAGGACTAAAAAATTAATCAGATTAGATTGGTCGAGTACCCATGAGAATTAATGTGGCGGACTACTTTCCACCACAGAAGTTTTGAGGGGTTTGTTCGTCTACCGACGTGCTGTAGAGACGTTATACATAACGTCTCTAGACAATTTTGGCAAAAACTAACCATTCAAAATTAATGTGGCAGACTACTAGTACTCCACCACATTAATTTTGATGGGTTCTTATGCTATCAGACCGGGAATTTGATTCCCGGTCTGATAGCATAAGTCCTATAAATAGGACTAAAAAAATTAATCAGATTAGATTGGTCGAGTACCCATCATAATTAATGTGGCGGACTACTAGTACTTGACCACGTTAATTTTGATGGGTGAGTATCCAATCCGCCAGGGAATGAAATTCCCCGCTCTTATAGCATAAGTCCTATAAATAGGACTGAAATAATACCCCTCATAATTAATGTGGTGAACTACTAGTGGTCCGCCACATAAGTTATGAGGGGTAATCAATGTAATATTGTAGGTTGGGCTGAACTACGTTCAGCCCAACACCCGCGTTGGGTTGCGCTATGTCCTGTCGGACAGGCTTCGCCAACGCTTAACCCAACCTACGAAGAGGTATTTTAACTCCTCAAAATTAATGTGGCGGAGTACTAGTACTCCACCACATTAATTATGTGGGGTAATTTATTCGTAGTGGGAGCTTCTAGCTCGCTAGCCAATAGCGAGCTTTCCGGTATGCCCCTTCGGGGCAGGCTACGCCAACGCACTACCTTAACCCTTCGGAACTTATGGGACAGACCACTAGTGGTTCATGTCATTCAACTTACATAGGACTTACGCAATATGTAGCTCAAACAGTTATTTTTGCTTCGGGGTAATTCATGAATTACCCCTACTCTCGCTCGGTTTTGCGTAAGTCCTATTACAGTCCCCTGACGGATTATCAAATCAGAATTATTAAAAATTTTGTATTTTTTGGCATAAATAGCAATCGCAAAACGTATACAAATTGTAGATAAGTGAATTCGAGCAAACGACAGAAGTCGGGTTTTTAGAACGATTCTTTTATATTAAAGATATTTCAAGTAAAAATCTGACTTCTTATCTCACGAAAAATCTAGGTTTATTATTTTGCGAATAAAAATTTCGGTATTACTCAAATACCGGAATGTTAAAGCTTTATCTTGAATGTAAATACATAGGACTTACGCAAAACCTAACAGAAGTAGTGGTAATTCATGAATTACCACTAGGCAAGAATCACTTTTTCAGTCATATATTGCGTAAGTCCTAATACATTGCGACTTACTTAGGGATGCAATTATGCTACAAATGACTGATGATTTATACGATTTACAAATTAATATAGATTCCAAATCTATATTCTCTTGTAATCATGCAAAAGAAGTTGCTGATTTTGCTTTGTTTAAAACTACAGGAAAATATTTAAGCGATATTGAAATTAAAGTATTTCAAGCTTCATGGTCAGAGAAAACCTATGATGAAATAGCAATAACTTACGGTTATAGTGCTGAGTATATAAATAAAGATGTCGGAAATAAATTATGGCATAAACTATCTCAAGCTTTAGAAGAAAAAGTTACTAAGAAGAATTTTAAAGCAGCACTAAAAAGAGCATGGCAAAAACAAAATAACTTATTATCGATTACTGAAAATTCCGAATTACAAGTTTATACAAAAATTCCCAATATACCTTTTCCTGAGAGTTTCGTAACACCAAATTCGGCTTTTTACATTGAGCGGAATAATCTAGAAAATCTCTGTTATGAAACAATTATCAAGCCCGGCTCTTTAATTCGGATTAAAGCACCGAAACTCATGGGTAAAACTTCTTTAATCAAAAGAATTATTGCAGATGCTACTCGTGATAATTATCGAACTATTTATTTAGATTTAAGTAGTGTTGAAGGAAGAATTTTAACTAATTTAGATAAATTTCTTCGCTGGTTAAGTTGTATGGTTGGGAAACAATTAAACTTAGAAAATCAATTAAATGAGTATTGGGATGCTGAAATTTTGGGTAGTAATGATAACTGTACAGTTTATTTTGAAGAATATTTACTTACAGAAATAGATTCTCCTATAGTATTAGCATTAGATAACATAGATAAGATTTTTTCTTATGCAGAAATTATTGAAGACTTTTTTGGAATGCTACGAAGCTGGCACGAAAGAGGTAAAATTTCTGACCTTTGGCAAAAACTACGCTTAGTATTAGCACATTCTACCGAAGTTTATGTTCCTTTAGATATAAATCAATCACCATTTAATGCTGGTGTACCTGTAGAATTAGTGGAATTTGATAGCCAACAAATAAAACAATTAGTTGCAATTCATGGGCTGAATTGGGGTGAAATAGAAATAAAACAATTAATGCAATTAGTTGGAGGACATCCCTTTTTAGTCAGATTAGCAATGTATGAAGTGAGTTACAAAAACTTAAATTTAGAACAATTTTTACAAGAAGCTTCCACAGAAGCAGGTGTTTATAGTAATCATTTACGAGGATATTTAGAAGTATTGCAAAAATGTCCAAAACTGGCTCAGGCTTTAAAACTTGTAGTTAATTCACCCGAACCAGTGGAATTAGATTCAATCCAGATTTATAAATTACACAGTATGGGTTTAATAAAAATACTGCATAATTGTGTAATACCTAGCTGTAATTTATATCGGGAGTATTTTCAAAGAGTTTTGGGTTAAAAATACTGTAAGCTTAAGAAAAGCGGGGATAGTTGCTGGAGTATAATATATTCCCACTTTATTCAATGCAGTTAAGAGATTTACCTAATTAAAGCATTCTTCAGTACAGACACTTTGTTGACCTTCTTCATCCTCCCAGCACATACAACCATTAGACTTGAAATACCAAGATCCTTCGCCAGTAGTATTGGAACCTCCTAAACGATCCTGCTTAATTCTTAACTTAGAAGAACTTCCGTTTTGTGTTTTCAGAATCATCTCAGTCACATAATCACCTTTTACTTTCATTTCAACCCACTCGCGTGAATTTATTGGTAGACGATTGATACCCTGTTTTAAATTTGTTAGTGAAAATTTTAGCTTTCTAGCAACAGTAGAACCTTGATTTGATGCTAATGTAGAATCAGAGTATTTCGAGGTTTCAGCGACAGTTTTTTTTACCTGTACAGCTTGTGAAAAAGTGATGCAACCAAGCACAAATGCCATAGATAAAATTGATGTTAATTTCATGTAAATTGTTCTTCCTTGAATGATTTATTTGGTATATCACAGCAAACTTATTTGCTATATATGCAAATCATTACCTAAATACTAAAATACACCAATAGGAATAAATCAGGTATTTTCAAAGACTAAAAATCAGGTCTATGAATATTAAAAATAGGGAAAAATCAGGTACTAATTTATAATTAAAATATTCCATTATAGAAATAATATATTAATAACAAGTTATAGCTCTGTCATCATGACTGAATCACCATCTCACTATGAATATCAAATTGGTGGAAGTCTTTCTGTTAACGCATCGAGTTATGTAACTCGTCAAGCTGATGCGGAATTTTATCAAGCTTTAAAAGCCGGTGAATTTTGTTATGTACTAAATTCGCGACAGATGGGTAAATCTAGTTTGCGAGTTCAAACTATGCAAAAATTGCAAGCAAATGGTATAGTGTGTGCTTTTATCGATTTAACTGGCATTGGAAAAGAAGATGTAACTGCGGAAAAATGGTACGCTGGAATTGTCCAATCTTTAGTTAGTAGTTGTCAGCTAACTAAAAAGATAAATTGGCGAATATGGTGGAAAGAAAGACGAGATTTACTTTCACCAGTACAGCGATTTAATTTATTTATTGATGAAGTATTATTAGTTGAAATTCAACAAAAAATTATTATTTTTGTCGATGAAATTGATAGAGTTTTGAGTCAAACTTTTTCTCTCGATGATTTTTTTGCTTTAATTCGATTTTTTTATAACAAACGAGTTGATAATCAAACATACAAACGTTTAACTTTTGCACTTTTGGGAGTAGCAACCCCTAGTGATTTAATTGCAGATAAAACTCAAACACCTTTTAATATTGGTAAAGCCATAGAATTACATGGTTTTAAAGTTGATGAAGTACAACCATTAGTTAAAGGATTAGAAAGAAAAGTAGATAATCCCCAAGCTGTAATTCAGGAGATATTAAATTGGACAGGGGGACAACCTTTTCTCACACAAAAGTTATGTCAATTAGTGATTAGTAAAACAAATAAAAATCATCTAGTTGCAACTCAATTAATTGAAGACATAGTACAAAAATTGATTATTGAAAATTGGCAAGCCCAAGACGAACCAGAACATTTAAAGACGATTCGAGATAGAATATTGCGAAATGAACAAAAAGCCGGAAGATTATTAGTAATTTATCAAAAAATTTTACACCAAGGAGAATTAATTGCAGATGGAAGCCTGGAACAAACAGATTTACGTTTATCTGGTTTAGTTGTGCAACAACAAGGTAAATTACGAATATATAATCGGATTTACAAACAAGTTTTTAATAAAATATGGGTTGAAAAACAATTAATAAATTTACGTCCGTACTCTCAAAATTTTAATATTTGGGTTAATTCTCATTATCAAGATGAATCTAGACTTTTACGAGGTCAAGCATTACAAGATGTTCTATTATGGGCAAACAATCACAACTTAAGTTCTTTAGATTATCGCTTTTTAACTGCTAGTCAAGAATTGGAACAGCGTGAAGTCAAATATAATTTAGCAATCAAAGAAAAGGAAAGTCAAATATTAACTCAAGCCCATAAAAAAGCTATAAAGATTATATCTTTAGGTAGCATATTTTTAGTTATTTCTTTTGTTGCAGCATTATTTACAAATGTACAGCTTAGTAAAGCAAGGCTAGAACAAGCAGAAGCCGATATACTTTTAACAAGTGTTTATTCACAAAGAGCTTTTGATACAAGTCCTTTTCAAGCATTGCTTCAAGGATTGAAAGCAGCAAGCAAATTGCAAAATTTAGCAAAATTATCTTCAGTTAACCAACAAACGCGCTCTTCAGTACTTTCTGCTTTACAACAAGCAATTTATAGCATTAGAGAAAAAAATCGCTTAGAAGGACATCATGACAAAATAAGAGGTATTAATTTCAGTCCGGATGGTAAAATAATTGCTTCAGCTAGTGCAGACAATACCGTTAAACTGTGGAATGCAAAAAATGGTGCTTTATTGCGATCGCTAATTGGTCATACTAACAGTGTCTGGAGTGTCAGTTTTAGTCCGGATGGTCAAATTATCGCTTCTACTGCTAGCGATGGCACAATCAAGCTGTGGAATGTGAATGGGACTTTAATCAAAACTCTTAAAGGTCATAATTCCATATTATTAGACGTTAGTTTCAGCTTTGATGGTAAAATTCTAGCTGTTGGCGCAGCAAACGGAAAAGTCGGACTTTTTGATATTGACAATGGTAGTTTAATTAAGATTATCGACGGACATACTCAGCCAGTATGGAGCGTAGATTTGAGTCCTGATAATCTGCTAGCTACTGCAAGTCTTGACCGTACCGTTAAATTATGGAATATCTCTGATAATACTTTAATCAAAACCTTTAAAGGTCATACTAATAAAATTGCCAGCGTTAATTTTAGTCCTGACGGTAAATTGCTAGCTACCGCAAGTTTTGATAATACCATTAAGTTGTGGAATGTATCAGATGGTACTTTGATTCACACTTTTACAGATCATATTGCTCCAGTTCACAGCGTTACCTTTAGTCCTAATGGAAGAAAAATTATATCATCTAGCGAAGATGGCACGATAAAACTGTGGAATTTAAATCAAACACAAATCAAACCACAAACTTTCAAAGGTCATAATGGTCATGTTTTGAATGTGGTTTTTAGTCCTGACGGTAAAACTTTAGCTTCTACTAGCAGTGATTCTACCATCCGACTTTGGAATATTCATGGTATTGAACCCCAAACATTAGAAAACCATAGTGCTGAAGTTTGGGATGTGATTTTTAGTCCAGATGGTAAAACTTTAGTCTCTACAAGTGCAGATAAAACTGTTAAACTATGGAATCTGAAAAAATCCCTCCTACAAACTGTAAATAATCACGAACAAGTCAGGAGTATTAGTTTTAATCCTAACGGTAAAACTCTAGCTTTGAGCAGCGATGATGGATTTATTAAACTATGGCATTTTAACAATAGCAAGCTGCAAACTTTTAAACGTCATGATGAGCGACTATCAAGAGTAAATTTCAGCCCAGATGGTGAAATTCTCGCTTCTGCTGGTGATAATGGAATTGCAAGATTGTGGAACCCTTTTAATGGAACAGTATTGCAAACTTTCAAAGCTGATAATAATATGCTCACAGGTAATAGATTGACTGGTATCAGTTTCAGTCCGGATGGTAAAATTATTGCTTCGGTAAGTGATGAACCAGCCATCAAGCTGTGGAATGTAGAGAATGGTAATTTAGCAAAAACTTTTCCCAAAGCTCATAGCGATCGCATCACAAGTGTTAATTTTAATCCAAATGGTCAGCTAATTGCTTCAGCAAGTGCAGATAATACAGTTAAATTATGGCGTGTCAAAGATGGTAAGTTAATAAATACCCTTAAAAAACATAGTAACTGGGTTACTAACGTTAGATTTAGTCCTAATGGTAAAACCCTTGCTTCTGCAAGTCTTGACAGTACGATAAATTTGTGGAACGTCGATGATGGTAATCTAATACAAACCTTTGAAAGTCATCGAAGTGGGGTATGGGTAACAAGTATAAGCTTTAGTCCAGATGGAAAAACCATAGCTTCTGCAAATAGAGACGGTACCGTTAAGCTATGGAAAGTAGATTTATCTTTAGATGATTCAATCAAAATAGGTTGCAACTGGTTACAAGATTATTTAGCAATTCATCCTCAAGAACAAGAATTAAAAACAATCTGCAATCAACCTTAATTTAATGGTAAAAAAGTCGAGTTTTTATCAAACTTGTAAATGTATTACAGATAATTATCGTAAAACCCGACTTGATAATGATTGCAACTTAATTGCATCGAACTCAAGTTAATTATTATTAATTTGTAATTTTCATCGTACAGCTACCCCAACCCAAAGTTTTACCCATATTCAAACCATTTTCAAAAACTGTACTTCCTGTTCCCGTGACATTTTTACTTCCTTGTTTACAAGTAAGTTTTCCTTTATTCAAACCATTTACTTTGTAATCTCCCCATTCTGCTTTATCCACACTTTGACCAGAATTTAAAATTTTAGTAAAAGCAATAAAACAAGCTTTCTCCACACTATCAACAGTCCATGTCCACCAAGTATAACCTTGATTCGATGTTGCTGTACAATAAGGTCTATTAGAGGATGATGCTGTCGCGGGATTGGTATTTACCACTGGTGATAAAGCAACAACACCGAGTATTAAAGCTGTAGATACAACTGATTTAACTTGCATATTTATTACCTCTTGATTTGATAATTAATGTGGTATTTAAAAGCAAAACTAATTTGCTTTGTATCCAAATAATGGCTCACATAAATCTCAATACCAACAGGAAAAAATCAGCTATTTTATATAATCAAAAGTGAGGCAGATAGTATTAAATATAGGGAAAAATCAGGTAAAAATAAAAGTCAAAAATATTTCTCTAATCTGAGTAACCTGCGTTCCAGCATTCGCTAAGAGAATAATTGCAGAAGTCGGGTTTTTAGGATAAATATCAGTATTAACAGACAATCCTTATAGAAACCCGACTTCTTACCCCAGGGCTGTGTTGACTATTCCCCCCAACCCTATTCCCTATTCAGAACAATTTCTACCACAAGAAAACTCCATAATCGCTTTAGCTACCACATCCGGTTGCTCTATTGCTACTAATGTACTTCCTTGGGGAATTTCTAAATATTTAAAGTCAGGACGAATTTGTCGAAACTGCTCTGCTCGATCGGGTTCAATGGGAGGATTCCCTGGTATTGGTTTGTAATCTGCACCAAAAATTGCCAACACCGGAACTTTCACGTCCTTACTAGCTTCAGCAAAGGTACGAAAAAATTGACCAAAAATAAATGCATAGCTTATCCAGCGTTGTTCAATGTTAGGACGCTCAATCAATGCTTCTTCAATGAGAATATCACCGTTTTTCTCTAAAAAAGATGGCTGGGAAAATCCAGCTTGGTTAAATGGTCTGATGTTGTCTGGTAACAACAAATTAACCCATATGGCTGCATCATCGGTTTCTAATGTTTGCTGATATCCCTTATTTTGACTTTCTGTCGGTGGTGATGCAAGATTGTTAATCCCATAGGGAGAGATGATTACTAATGACTTGACTAAATCGGGATTTTGTGCTGCAACTTGCAATCCACTCAGGGTTGTAGTATCTGTTGTGACTACGTTTGCGGGACGACCTACAACTTCTCTGAGAAATTCGCTGATAAACTGGTCGATTTTTTCCAAATTATAGGTCGTTTTGGGCTTTGCTGAACGACCTACTCCCGGCAAATCCATAATGTAAACTGGGACACCTGCTTGATCTAAAGAGGCTCGGAGTTGGCGAAATTGTCGGTGACTAACTCCCCCGAAAATACCATGAAACAACACAACGGGTGTCGCCTTTTTTGAACTGGATTTTAGCGGACTTCTAAAAGCAATGGTTCCAAAATCTTTCAGTTCTACTGTTTGATTTAATACGGATTTTAATTCTGGTGAAGTGGGTATCCCTTCTTGAGAAGTTACCCTTGCGAGAATTTGATTATCTTCTTCAGTGACAATTGAAGTTGCACCCGGTATATCTATATCTGGAGGCTGTTGTGCCATTACAGGTGTCACAACCGTCATCAGAACGCTCAAAACTGTGAGCGTCAAACAAGTCAATATGGTTTTTATTTTCATGAATCGCAACCCATCATTGAATTTAATTTAATCGTTCAATCTACCTAATATTAGTTAGGCAAAATTGCAAAAAAAATTATTTCTCAACTACACCGTGGAGAAATAAATTAATCGACTTAGCAATCATCTGTTGTTCACCGTTGGGACTGTATTGTTTAAAAGTCCGGATTGGTTCGATCACAGCTAAAAATGTAGCTGCTATATAGAATGGCTCGGCTCGCAAACCGTGATGGTAGCGAGAAAATAATTCTGCGATCGCAGGAATCACAGATCGATCCATTACCGATTCTATTTGGGCTGCTTTTTCCTTGGGGAGTGCAGGTAAATCCGAATCAACTAGACGACTCACATGGAGTGGAGGTTGAGTTAAAAGCCATTTCGCTAACTGATTTAGGCAATCTTCCAATTCTAGGGAAGATACCTTCGCAATAACTTGTTCTAACCCTTGTCGTCGCTGTTCGAGGTGATGTATGGTAACTTCCACAAACAAATCCTCCTTACCTCCGGGAAAGTAATAATACAGTGACGCTTGTTTGATACCAAGCCGTTCGGCAATATCCTTTAGGGTGACAGAGGTATACCCACGTGCTACAAACAATTCTTGAGCCACGTTGATAACCGCTTCTCTCGATGAATTTTTACTTACCTCTTTACCCATGTCACCTAACTTAAATTAGGTAGATATTTTTGTCAAGACTTTTAAGCAGGAATTATAAAACTCCCTTAGAACTGGGAATAGTACTTGCACGTCGTTCATCGATTTCTGTAGCCATTCGCATTGCTCTAGCAAAAGCTTTAAATGTTGCTTCGATAATATGATGAGAATTGATACCATCAAGTTGACGAATATGCAGCGTCATTTGGCTATTGTTTGCGATCGCGACAAAAAATTCCCTTACTAATTGAGTGTCGTAATTTCCGACTCTTGGGGTAGGAATTTGTAAACCGTAAGTTAAATGAGGTCTTCCCGAAAAGTCTAAAGCGACCTGAACTAAAGCTTCATCAAGGGGAGCGACAAAATGACCGAAACGGACAATACCTTTGCGATCGCCAAGTGCTTTGAAGATAGCTTTTCCTAATGTAATACCGACATCTTCATTAGTGTGATGGTCGTCAATTTCCCAATCTCCCTTAGCTATGACTTCCAAGTCAATCAGTCCGTGGGAAGATATTTGATGTAACATATGGTCTAAAAACGGAATGCCGGTTTGAGCGTTACAATTACCCGTACCATCCAAATTGACGGTTACTTGCACATCTGTTTCCCCAGTAGTACGAGAAACGGTGGCAGTTCGAGGATTATTATTAATATTGCGATCGCGATCTGGTGTGATAGGGGTATGTTCAATTGAGCGCATAGTAGCCGTACATATCAAAAACTGTAGATATATTATCCCTCGATTAAATTAATTTTGAATTTTAGATATTAACTAATTCGTAGATTAAGTTAAAAGCGCAGGAGTAAATTATGGTTTATCTTCAGATTAAGGTGGGCTTTTAGCCCAACATCTCAGACTTAATAGCTAACTAATAAATAAAATGTTGGGTTACGACGCTTCAGATAATTTCTAGTTGAAAACCAGTATTTTTCGTGCGTCTAACCCAACCTACAGTTCAGCACTACAGTTCAGCACAAGTTTTGGATTTTGGATTACTACAACCTACAAACTAAAGATATTCTCAAAATGTAAGCGCGATCGCAATTACATCCCCATGATTTCGTAACCTGCATCTACATACAAAACTTGACCAGTGATACCACTTGCTAAATCGCTAGATAAGAAAGCAGCGGCATTACCCACTTCTAGCTGAGTCACAGTACGCTTCAGGGGAGCAACTTGCTCTACATGATGAATCATATCTAAAATACCGCCGACCGCGCTAGAAGCTAAAGTACGGATGGGACCAGCGGAAATTGCATTGACGCGAATATTTTGCTCTCCCAATTCCGCAGCAAGGTAACGCACACTAGATTCTAAAGCTGCTTTAGCAACACCCATGACATTGTAATTAGGAATTGCTCTGACACCACCCAAATAGGTAAGAGTGACAATACTTCCTCCTTGGGACATTAAAGGTTTAGCTGCACCAGCTAATTGCGCTAGAGAATAAGAACTGATTTCCAAAGCTAAATTAAACCCTGCACGAGAAGTTTCGCTAAATCCTCCGGTTAAGTCGTCTTTTTTCGCGAAAGCAAGACAATGAATCAAAATATCCAAAGAACCCCATTTTTCCTTGATGGTATCAAAAGTCGATTTTACTTGCTGATCATCTTGGACATTACACGGTAAAAACAGGCTAGGAGAAAGCGGCTCGACTAAATCCGCAACTTTTTTTTCCATTTTGCCTTTTTCATCAGGTAAGTAGGTAATACCAATATTTGCTCCTGCTTTATGTAATTGTTGGGCAATACCCCAAGCGATAGAACGGTTATTAGCAATACCTGTAACCAGCGCGTTTTTCCCAGTTAGATCCAGCATAAAAGTTACCTATTTAATAATGGTTCATGGTTGAGCATACTAGATATTAGACCGATAATTCTTACTTCTAAATTCAATTTATCCGATGTTGCAATCAATGTTATTAAAAGTATGCTGATTTGAACGCTGCTGATTTTTTATGATATTTTAAATATTTCTTCATCAAAAATATTTACTTCTATCAACTAGCTAAATAACTCTTAAAAATTAGTAGATCCAAGAGCTAGAAATTATGTATTATGATGAACAAATGGTAATGAGTTTCTAAGGTTAAGTATAGGAAAGTACAAAAAGGTTAACAATGCAATATTGATTTTTCAGGTGTAATATACGGTAATCTGTTTTATTTTTCCGGCATTGGGTAGGGGAAGGGAGATGATTGTGACGCAAGATAAAGCCCTCGCAAATGTGTTTCGTCAAATGGCAACTGGAGCTTTTCCACCAGTTGTAGAAACCTTTGAACGCAATAAAACTATATTTTTTCCCGGCGATCCAGCCGAACGAGTTTATTTTCTTCTTAAAGGTGCCGTGAAGCTCTCCAGGGTGTACGAGGCAGGAGAAGAAATAACGGTGGCGCTACTACGAGAAAATAGCGTTTTCGGAGTTTTGTCTTTATTGACGGGAAACAAATCAGATCGGTTTTATCATTCAGTAGCATTCACGCCAGTAGAATTACTCTCGGCTCCAATCGAACAAGTAGAGCAAGCACTCAAAGAGAATCCGGAATTATCGATGTTGATGCTGCGAGGACTTTCTTCGCGGATATTACAGACAGAGATGATGATTGAAACTCTTGCTCACCGAGATATGGGTTCGAGATTAGTGAGTTTTTTACTAATTCTGTGTCGAGATTTTGGAGTTCCTTGTGCTGATGGCATAACAATAGATTTAAAGTTATCTCATCAAGCGATTGCCGAAGCAATTGGTTCTACTCGCGTTACCGTTACAAGATTGTTAGGCGATTTACGAGAAAAGAAGATGATTTCAATACACAAAAAGAAAATCACTGTACATAAGCCAGTTACTTTAAGTCGGCAATTTACTTAAAGCAGCTTGATGCCCTTGAACGTCTAATAAAGGTTAATCGGAGGTATTAATAGTGCGGTATATTCCGCCGTAAACTTGATTTGATTGTGAAAAAAACATCTGAAATAATCTTACCAACAACTACTAAATTATCCAGTTGAGATTACAGATGCTTTTATTTTGGTAGCAGATGAATGATAATTGAGTCTGCTACCAATTTATTGAAAATTTTTAATTGTATTTTCCGATAAATTTCCAGAGGTGTTTGGAGACTTTTGGCAATAAAAATCAGGTCAACCTGAAAATAAAGTATATTCAGCTCTTGCCTTATTTGCCTTTGCTCACACACAATAACTGGAAGTAGTAGGCTTGTATGTGGAAGGATGAATTCGGCACGATTATTATATGACCACCGCGTTTATCCTCATAACGGCAATTTTGATTTTGGGAGGAGTAATTGCCACCGTCGGCGATCGCATTGGCACACGGGTAGGCAAAAAACGGCTCTCACTGTTCAACCTGCGTCCTAAAAGGACTGCGGTTTTAGTGACAATTCTTACGGGAATAGGTATTTCGGCATCGACTTTAGCGAGTTTATTTTTGGTTGACGAAGGATTGCGTAAGGGAGTGTTTGAGCTTGAGGACATCCAAAGAGATTTGAGACTGAAGCGAGAACAACTTGAAGGTACGACGAGTAATTTAGAAATTACTAAAAATGAGTTAGAACAAGCTAGGAAGCAGCAAGCGCAAGCCGAACAAGATTTGCAGATAATTAACCGTTCTCTGCAAGCTGCAAATACCAAGCAACGTCAAACTCAAGCCCAACTCAATGAAACCCTCAAGCAGCAAGCCCGTACTCAAGCTTTATTGCAAGGTACTCAGTCGAAACTAAATCAAGTTGCAATTCGCTACAAAAAAGCCATTGAAGAACTGCAAAGCATTATTGATGAAAGAAACAACCAAATCAAGGAAATCAAGCAGTTAAGGGCAGAAAGACGGCGATTATATTTAGAAGCGAAACTTGCCTTAGAGCAAGCAGAAACTGCCATCAACAAACGCGATCGCGAATTAGATAAACGTCAAGAAGCCATTGAAAAGCGCGATCAAAAAATTGCTCAGCTTGATAAGCAAATCCAAGAGCGAAATTCAGAAATCGCTTCACGGGAGAAAATGATTGCTCAGCGTCAAATAGTCATAAACGAAAAGCAAGCTCGTCTTTCGGATTTAGAAAGACAGCAAGCTTCTTTAGAACAGCAACTGACAAAATTGGGTCAATCCAATCGCGATTTGCGGTTGGGTAAATTGGCTTTGGTACGCGGACAAGTTATTGCTGAAGCAGTAGTTAGTGTCGAAAAACCCGATGCAGCAGAGCAAGCGGTAATTAAGTTATTGCAAGAAGCCAACCGTTCAGCTGTCCAACAATTAAGCGAACCCGGAAGTAACTCTGGCAAAAACGATCAGCAATCAATTTTATTTGCTACTGCAAAACAAATTCAGCAATTGAGCAAGCAGATTGATGACGGTAGAGAATACGTGGTGCGAATTTTTTCCGCAGGTAACTATGTCAGAGGAGAAAAGCGCATCGAATTCTTTGCAGATGCAGCAACTAACGAAATAGTATTTCAAAGAGGTGAAGTGCTAGCTACTACAACAGCAGATCCGCAAACTATGACACCAGATCAGGTCAGACAGCGACTAGAGTTATTAATTTCAGCCTCCCAATTTCGCGCCCGTAATGCGGGTATTTTAGAAAATATTCAAATAGAAGGTACTTTTATTCGATTTGTAGCTTTATTACGGCAGTACAATCAATCATTAGATATTAAAGCCGTTGCCGCTCAAGATACTTACAGAGCCGGACCATTAAAAGTTAAACTAGTGGCAATTTTAAATGGGCAAATAATATTTAGTACTTAAAATCAAAATAATCTCAAAATTTGGTTTTTGATAGAGACTAGGGAATAGGGAGTAGGCAATAGCCAGTTAAAACCTTAGACCTTAAACCTTAGACCTTAGACCTTAAACCTTAAACCTTAGACCTTTGACCTTAGACCTTAAACCTTTGACCTTTGACCTTTGACCTTAAACCTTTGACCTTAGACCTTAAACCTTAGACCTTAAACCTTAAGCCTGATTTTCTATGAATTCCCGTAAATTTTCACCTTCCGATTCGGTGATTTTGGGTTTTGATCCCGGTAGAGATAAGTGCGGTGTAGCCGTGATGGGACTTGATAGACAACTACAATATCACGAAGTTGTATCATCATCAACAGCGATCGCCACTATTAAAAGTTTGTATCAGAAATATCCAATTTCTTTGTTAGTTATGGGAGACCAAACTACAGCAAAACTTTGGAAACAACAAATACAAGAAAATTTATCTCCGACGGTAAATATTATTTTAGTAGACGAGCGCTATACAAGTTTGGAAGCACGCGATCGCTATTGGTTGATGTACCCACCCAAAGGATTAACCAAACTATTACCCAAGGGAATGCGAACTCCACCACGTCCCATAGATGATATTGTTGCTATTTTGCTAATTGAAAGATATCTTAATCGCTTGACTGAGTAGATTAAAAGTTAGGAGTTAGGAGTTGGGAGTTAGGAGTTGGGAGTTAGGAGTTAGGAGTTAGGAGTTGGGAGTTAGGAGTTGGGAGTTAGGAGTTATGAGTTAGGAGTTAAGAATTATGAATTTAAAACTTCTAATCAATAATTGATCGTTGTTGATTTTTGATTGATTTAAATTTCAGAGCGAATTGTAAAAACGTAATCTCCTCCCGGTTCGAGTTGATAATCTTTTTGTTCTAAAAAGCGGCTGAGAGGTTCTTTGATTAATGCTCGACCTTGAGAAGGTGTAATTGACAACTCAGCTTGACTAAAATGCCATTGAAATTGCCATTCAAACTCACCTGCTTTTACTTCACCTTCTAATAGACTGTTTTGCCACGATTGTCGGGTAATTCGCACGTGGGCTGTAGTTTTCGGTAGTCGTTTAGAACTCACGATTGATTGCAATATTGACTGGTTAATAATTTTTACTATAAAAGGATTTACACAAAGCCCCCATTTTTCAAGCAGGGTTAGGGGGATTTTTGACTAATGTTGTCTAAATCCTATAGTTAACATAACTTAAATCTAAAGTATAAATGGCTTTTAAAAATTTATGAAGTAAATTTAAAATGGCAAAATTTTTTTGATGTAATCACTCAATCATTTTTCTGGCTTACCCCACCTAAACTTCATTGTAGGTGAGGACTCTGCCTAATGTTTTCTTGCAAATTACAGCGCGGATTTTAGATTTATGATTCCGGACACTTAGTACAATTGTCCTTAAAATCTAAAATCCCGAACTTTTAACAGTGGACAGTAAACAATAATCTATTGAGCCGGAAAAGCCCCGCGTTTCCCATTAATAAGGTGGTATGCGTTGGTAGCGGATTTAAATCTGCCACCATAAGTCGCTCAATAGTGATACTGGTAACTGATAACTGATTTAAGCGTTAGCGGCTGCTTCTCGCGCCGCAGCGGCTTGTTCTGGATGAATGCCTAAGCGGGTAAGATTTATCCTTCCTTTGCTGTCAAGTTCCCTAACTTTGACAATTACTTCATCGCCAACAGCAACTTCATCTTCAACTTTTCCAACTCGGTAGTCGGCTAGTTGGGAAATGTGAATCATCCCTTCTTTACCGGGTAAAAACTCGACAAAGGCACCAATTGGGATAATTCGAGTTACTCTACCAGCGTAAACATCGCCTTCATTGAGCTTGCGCGTCATTGATTGAATGATCAAGCGAGCCTTTTTCGCTTTATTCTCATCCACGGCAGCAATTGTCACGGTACCATCGTCTTGTATGTCGATTGTGGCACCTGTTTCTTCAGTAATTCCCTTGATGGTTTTACCTCCAGGACCAATCACCAAACCGATCATATCTGAATCAATCTTGATGGTTAATAACCGTGGAGCAAAGGGTGACATTTCTTCACGCGGTTTATCGATACAGACAAGCATTTTTTCCAAAATGTGCAATCGCGCACTTTTGGCTTGATGAATGGCTTGAGCGATAATCTCCAGAGATAAACCAGAAATTTTCATGTCCATTTGCAGTGCGGTAATACCAGTATCGGTACCGGCGACTTTAAAATCCATGTCACCTAAGAAATCTTCTATACCCTGAATATCTGTTAAAACGCGGAAGCCATCTTCTTCTTTTATTAAACCCATCGCTGCACCACTGACGGGTTTACTAATAGGTACTCCTGCATCCATTAAGGCTAAAGTTGAAGCACACACCGAACCCATTGATGTTGAACCGTTAGAAGAAAGCACCTCGGATACTACTCGAAGTACGTAAGGAAATTCATTCTTTGGTGGTAATACAGGCAATAAAGCCCGTTCTGCTAGGGCACCGTGACCAATTTCTCTTCGTCCAGGGGGACGTAAAGGTTTGGTTTCCCCAACAGAAAATGGTGGGAAGTTATAATGGTGTAGGTAATGCTTTTGCTGATCTGGTTGCAAGTCGTCGTTTAAGTTTTGAGCATCTCCGGGCGTTCCCAAGGTACAAATAGATAAGACTTGGGTGAGTCCTCGGTTAAATAAACCGCTACCGTGAACTCGTTTTGGCAAAATATCTACTTGACACGATACCGGACGAACTTGATCGAGTTTACGACCATCAACGCGAACATTATCTTCAACGATTTGACGGCGCATCAACTTTTTAGTTATGGCTTTAAAGGTATTATCGAGTGCTTTACTATCTTCGGTTGCTGCAACTCGAATCGAGTCTTCCTCTGGTAACTCCTCAATTGAAGAGGAAATTTCAGCTTTTACCACATCCAAAGCTTGATCACGTTCAGTTTTAGTAAAATCGAATTGTGAGAGAATTTTTTTGATACTATCAGTAGCACGATCCCGAATAAATGTTTCTAAAGTGGTGTCTACTTCGGGTCGTTCTTCACTAATAATTTCGATACCTAGTTCTGCTAGTAAATCAAGTTGTGCTTGGATTAAATCTTGTACGGCTTCGTAACCAAATTCAATTGCCTCGATAATATCTTGTTCTGGTAACTGATTGGCTCCCGCTTCCACCATAATTACACCATCGGGGGAACCTGCGACAATTAAATCCAAATCTCCAGCACTAGCTTCTGCATAGGTAGGATTAATCACAAAATCATCTCCTACCAAACCAACCCGTACCGCAGCCATCGGTCCGTTGAAGGGAATTTTTGCTAATAAGGTCGCAATACTTGCACCAGTAACTGCTAGCACATCCGGCGGTACTTGCTCATCTACCGAAAGAGTGACTGCTATAACTTGCAAGTCATCTCGTAACCAAGAAGGGAACAAAGGACGTAAAGGACGGTCAATCAAACGACTGGTAAGAGTTGCTTTTTCTGGAGGTCTTCCTTCTCTTCTGAGAATACCTCCAGGAATTCTACCCGCTGAATATAATCTTTCTTCGTAATCTACAGTTAAAGGTAGAAAATCAATTCCTTGTCTTGCTTGCGATCGCGTCGCTGTCACTAATACTGCTGTATCCCCAGATTGTATCATTACAGACCCGCCAGCCTGGGGAGCTAACAAGCCAACTTTCAGCCGAATATCCCGTCCGTCAAAGGATATTGACTTTTCAAATTCTTCCATTCAGTTTTTTTTCCTTCTATGCACTATTCGCTCTCAGTGGCAATCCTAACATTTATGCTCTCTTGCTTGCCGCAGTAACTTATAAATCAGTTGCCTTGATGGACGAGTATACATCAATATATCGTTTTTTTACTTTGTTTGAGTATTCGCTCTTCACTCCTAGGGGTAATCCATTTTTGTTAACCTCGATCAAGTTATGCTGTACAACGGTAGGCTTAAATTGAACAGAAAAAATAGCTTTTTGATGTATGTTATACAAATAAGCGCCAGAAAAATCAAATCGGATGAGGTTAAACTTTGCACTCATTAGCTAAGATTATTATTTGAGATCAGGGATTGTTTGTTGCGATCGCGAAAATAAATATTGAGTTTGATTGTATCTTAGAGGATGTTTTAAAAGTTTATGGCTAAAGCCACGCTATGCTATAGACGAATGAATATAATATATCCTGCGGAACAAGCTCAGTGAACGCGACTACACAAGCTTTCGTCCCCAAAGGCAGATTCTAAACCCACGCAGGTGGGTTTTGTTTGTGTAGCCGCGACTTCTAGTCGCCAGGAATATTGATTTATTTTGTATTTAATAAGTTTTTATCAGCTCTGATATAGCCTGAGAATATCAACTAAAAAATCACATTTTTTTGAGAATCATCAGAATCAATTGGTTAAAAGTATTAGTTCTACAATAATTTGACTGTTATTGGCATATGGCAATTTTACACGGTAGTTGGTTACTACAAGGTCAAGGTAGCTGTTTTTTTGTATGGGGAGAAACTTGGCGTTCTATAGATACCAATTCTAATCAAGATGAATTAATGGGGGTACGGTCTCATCATGGAGCTATGACACCCTTAGAATTATTAGAGTTATTGCGTTCTCGTAATCTTGCAATTCCTACAGAATGGGTACAAACTAAAACTGAAAATTCAAAGGTCAAGTCAGGTAAAAAAACCAAAGCTACAGCTACTGATGATCTAACTTTGCCTGCATCGTCTATTGTGGTTGCTTTACCGAGTCATATTCCTCAACAAGAAAAGAAAAAGAAAAAAAAGCAGGATATTGATTTTATATACCCCCTACATTCGGGAGTTAATCAAGGAGAAATAGGGAAGCCGCAATATTTACAACCTTGGCAAGTGAATGGTTTTTGTTTGAACCCCAGGGAGACGATAAAATTTTTAACTTCCTTACCGATGAATGTTGCCGATGATGAGCAAACTTTTGTCGGGGGAGACTTACGTTTTTGGTCGCAAGTTGCTCGCTGGAGTTTAGATTTAATTGCTAGATGTAAATTTTTGCCCAAAATTGAGAATGTAGATAATTCTACCGAGAAGTCTAAAATTGCTAGTTGGGAAGCACTTCTAGATAGTGCCGTTGACGGAAGTCGGTTGGATAAATATTCGCGAGGGATGCCTTTGTCATGTCGGGTATATCAAGTAGATAATTCAGATGATTACCCATCAATTAATTTACCACCGGAATCCGAACAACTACTGCTAGATTTTCTGAATCAAACCATAGATGCTCAAGTGCGAACCATGGTAAATTCTCTTTCATCAGCAGAAACTCGATTGCTAGCATCTGTACCATCTGTAGTCCGACAATGGTTATATGCATTGACTAGCGATAAAAACTCAATTAGTGCAGATACCTCCGAAGTTGAAAGGCTAGAAGCAGCGCTGAATGCTTGGACAATGCCTTTACAAAACCAACTCGGACAAAGAAGCCTTTTCCGCACTTGTTTTGTATTGCGGACTCCAGAAGCAGGGGAAACTGAGTGGTTATTAGAGTATTATCTGCAAGCGATTGATGATGAAAAATTTTTATTAGATGCACAAACCATTTGGAATCATCCGGTTGAACGGTTAGTTTATCAAAATCGTATTATTGACAAGCCCCAAGAAACATTTTTACGAGGTTTAGGTTTAGCTTCGCGGCTTTATCCAATCGTTGCACCCAGTTTAGATACAGCATTACCTCAATTTTGTCGTCTCGAACCGATGCAAGCATATGATTTTATTAAGTCGGTAACTTGGCGGTTTGAAGATAACGGTTTAGGTGTAGTATTACCTCCAAGCTTAGCAAACCGCGATGGCTGGGCGAATCGTTTAGGTTTAAAAGTCAGCGCTCAAACGCCGAAAAAAACCGAACGTTTGGGTTTACAAAGTTTGCTTAATTTCCAATGGGAATTAGCAATCGGGGGACAAACTCTTTCCAAACAGCAGTTTGACAAACTTGTAGCCTTAAACAGTCCCTTAGTAGAAATCAACGGTGAGTGGGTAGAATTGCGCCCCCAAGATATCAAAACAGCACAGACATTCTTTGCTGACAGAAAAGATAAAATGGCACTCTCCTTAGAAGATGCACTGCGATTGGGTTCCGGAGATACCCAGACTATTGAAAAATTACCCGTAGTCAGCTTTGAAGCATCTGGAGCATTGCAGGAATTAATTACAAATCTTACAGATAACCAAGAGATAGAATCGCTACCAACACCTACGAATTTTCGCGGTGAACTGCGACCATATCAACGACGAGGAATGTCTTGGCTGTCATTTTTGGAACGTTGGGGTTTAGGTGCTTGTTTAGCAGATGATATGGGTTTGGGAAAAACCGTGCAATTCATCGCTTTTTTACTGCACTTACAAGAACAATCAGCCTTAGAAAATCCCATATTATTAGTTTGTCCGACTTCCGTATTAGGAAACTGGGAACGGGAAGTCAAAAAGTTTGCCCCAAACCTCAAAGTTTTACAATACCACGGTGATAAACGTCCCAAAGGAAAGACATTTCAAAATGCTGTCAAAAACACAAATATCGTAATTACCAGCTACTCATTAGTTCATCGCGATTTAAAGTCATTACAAGATGTACCTTGGCAGATAATTGCTTTAGATGAAGCTCAAAATATTAAGAATCCAGAAGCAAAACAGTCTCAAGCAGTACGACAGTTAGAACCAGAATTTAGGATTGCTTTAACGGGTACACCAGTAGAAAATAGACTACAGGAATTGTGGTCGATTATGGATTTTTTAAATCCCGGATATTTAGGTAATCGACAATTTTTTCAGCGACGTTTTGCCATGCCAATTGAAAAATATGGTGATACTTCTTCTTTATCACAATTGCGTTCCTTAGTTCAACCTTTTATTTTACGTCGCTTAAAAACAGACCGCGATATCATTCAAGACTTACCAGAAAAACAGGAAATGACTGTTTTTTGTGGTTTAACTCCCGAACAAGCAACGCTTTATCAACAAGTAGTAGAAGATTCCTTAAGCCAAATTGATGATGCAGAAGGATTGCAACGTCGAGGAATGATTTTAGGCTTACTTGTGAAGTTGAAACAAATTTGTAATCATCCAGCCCAATACTTGAAAAAAGATAAATTAGAACACCATGATTCTGTAAAACTCCAGCGTCTTGAAGAGATGTTAGAAGAAGTAATATTAAATGGCGATCGCGCTTTAATTTTCACTCAGTTTGCAGAGTGGGGTAAGTTGCTTAAACCCTATCTAGAAAAGCATTTTAACCGAGAAACATTATTTTTATATGGTAGTACAAGCAAAAAACAACGCGATGAAATGGTAGACCGTTTTCAACAAGATCCCCAAGGTCCCCAAGTAATGATTCTTTCCTTAAAAGCAGGTGGTGTCGGCTTAAATTTAACCCGTGCAAATCATGTATTTCACTTTGATAGATGGTGGAATCCCGCAGTAGAAAATCAAGCTACAGACAGGGTATTTCGTATCGGTCAAACAAAAAATGTACAGGTACATAAATTTGTTTGTACTGGTACTTTAGAAGAAAAAATTCACGACATGATTGAAAGTAAGAAACAATTAGCAGAACAAGTTGTAGGTGCAGGTGAAGAATGGTTAACCGAAATGGATACCGACCAACTCCGCAATTTATTAATACTTGACCGCGATGCAGTTATTGAGGAAGATAGTTAGTTGACAGTTGACAGTTGACAGTTGACAGTTGACAGTTGATGGTTGTTGACCTTAAACCTTTGACATGCAGACCTTTTAACCTATCATGCAAGCAAATTACGATTTTCAAGCATCAAGAGAATGGTGGTCGCAAAAATGGTTAGAATTATTAGATTCTTACCGTTTTAAAAAGCGCTTAGAACGTGCTAGAAATTATGCACGTCAAGGAAATATCCTGAGCATAAAATTTGAGAATGCCAAAGTCTTAGCTGATGTACAAGGAAGCGAACCAGAACCTTATAATGTTTCTCTTTCTCTTGATTCCTTTAGCAACGAAGAATGGGGTTTTATTGTGGAATCAATGTCACAAAAATCAATATTTGCGGCTAAATTATTAGCAGGAGAAATGCCGCAAAATATCGAAGAAGTATTTACAGCAAATGGCTTATCTCTATTTCCTTTTACCTTGTCCGAAGTTCATAGTAAATGTTCTTGTCCTGATAAAGCTAACCCCTGCAAACATATCGGTGCGATTTATTATCAATTAGCCGACCGTTTTAGTGAAGATCCATTTGTATTATTTCAATTACGAGGACGCACTAAACAGCAAATTATCAGCGATTTACGTAAATTACGTAGTGCTAAAGTTACAGATGCAGAAGTAGAAACTTCACAAGTTGAAGAATCAATTAATCAAACACAAACTCCCTTAGAATTAGAGAATTTTTGGCAATATAATCAGCCATTAGAATCTTCTCTAGTAGTTATTGCACCATCAACTAGCGAAACAGTTCTAGATGTTTTAGGTTCAATTCCTTTAGCAAAAGAAGATGACAAGCAAGCAAATTTAAATTCTACAGATATTGTCATGAAATATCTTAATTTATTATACAAAGATGCTAGTCAGAAAGCATTTTTAGCTGCAATGAATGTTGGATGAAGTGAATAATTACCAATTAGCAATGAACAAACAGTGATATTTTTGGTAATTATTTTATATTACCATTATTTCCTGGATTAAAAAAATATTAATTATTTTGTATTCTTAGAAAATATTGAAGTAGGTTTCGATATAACTTTTAACTAATAATTAGTAATTGATAACTGATAACTGATATTTTATTGTCATAGGGCTATGCAGTTAAACAAGAATGGAACTTCAAAACAAAATTATTACTGTAGAATTGAGTGATGGTACAAGTGTAAGAGTTGAAGCTACTCTTATTGGAGAACGTAAATTAACTTTTCAAACTCGACCATTTAGCGAAATAACTGGCGCGATAGAATCTCTAACAAAAGAAATTGCCGAAACCGTACAAAAGATAAAACCTGATAAAGCTCGTGTCAGATTTGGGATAGACGTTAGTATTGAATCCGGTAAACTCACACCTTTGCTTGTCAAGGATGCTTCTACAGGTAATATCGAAATTACTTTGGAATGGGGTAATTAGATTTTCTTGAATTTATACTTTTCAAACAACCTGTAAAATCCAAAATCTAAAATCTAAAGCTTGTACCTTCGCCTCGCGAATGTATCCAAAATCCAAAATTAAAAAAGCCCCCGCTTTTATACGGGAGCAACTGATTGTCATGTAACTAAACTTCTAAAACTAGGTAAACTAGTCTAGATTTGGCATAAACATTACTGGTTCGCTTTCGCGGTCAATACCTTTCTCAAAACCACCAGCAGCCGCACGAGCGCGACCTGCGTGCCATAAGTGACCGATTAGGAAGAAGAAACCTAATACGAAGTGAGATGTAGACAACCACGCACGAGGAGATACGTAGTTAAAGGAGTTAATCTCGGTCGCAACACCACCTACAGAGTTCAATGAACCCAAAGGTGCGTGGGTCATGTATTCAGCAGCACGACGAGCCTGCCAAGGCTGAATGTCATTTTTAACTTTTTCTAAGTCAAGACCGTTAGGACCGCGTAGAGGCTCTAACCAAGGACCACGGAAATCCCAGAAGCGCATGGTTTCACCACCAAAGATGATTTCACCACTAGGAGAACGCATCAAGTATTTACCTAGACCTGTAGGACCTTGAGCAGAACCGACGTTTGCACCCAAACGTTGGTCGCGAATCAAGAAGGTCAAAGCTTGAGCTTGAGAAGCTTCAGGACCTGTAGGACCAAAGAATTCGCTGGGGTAAGCAGTATTGTTGTACCAAACCATAATGGAAGCGATAAAGCCCATTAAGGATAAAGCACCCAAACTGTAAGATAGATATGCTTCACCAGACCAGATGAAAGCACGACGAGCCCAACCGAAAGGCTTAGTCAGAATGTGGAAGATACCACCAAAAATACACATGATGGCAACCCAAATATGACCACCAACAATATCTTCAAGGTTGTCAACGCTGACTATCCAACCTTCACCACCGAAGGGAGACTTGAGCAAGTAACCGAAGATTGTCGCCGGATTCAAGGTTGGGTTAGTAACGACGCGGACATCACCACCACCGGGTGCCCAAGTATCGTACAAGCCACCAAAGAACATTGCTTTAAGTACCAACAACAAGGCACCGCATCCCAAGATGATTAGATGGAACCCAATGATGTTGGTCATTTTGTTTTTATCTTTCCAGTCATAACCAAAGAAAGAAGAGTATTCTTCTAAGGTTTCTGGACCGCGAACGGCGTGATAAATACCGCCGAAACCTAATACTGCGGAAGAAATTAAGTGGAGTACACCAACAACAAAGTAGGGAAAGGTGTCAATAACTTCACCACCAGCACCAACACCCCAACCAAGAGTTGCTAGGTGAGGTAGCAAAATTAAACCCTGCTCGTACATCGGCTTTTCAGGAATGAAGTGAGCAACCTCAAACAAGGTCATTGCTCCAGCCCAGAAAACGATTAAACCAGCGTGAGCAACATGAGCGCCCAGTAGTTTACCGGAAAGATTAATCAAACGAGCGTTACCAGACCACCAAGCAAAGCCAGTGCTTTGTTGGTCGCGTCCGCCCGCTCCCATTACCATTTGTCTATTAGAGAGCGTTACCACGTGGCAATACCTCCTCGGGGAATATAAACTGTTCGTGGGGTTGGTCTTGAGGAGCCATCCAAGCGCGGATACCCTCGTTGAGCAAAATGTTTTTCGTATAGAAAGTTTCAAACTCTGGGTCTTCTGCGGCTCTCAATTCTTGAGATACGAAGTCATAAGCACGTAGGTTCAGCGCTAAACCGACTACACCTACTGCGCTCATCCATAACCCAGTTACTGGTACAAACAACATGAAGAAGTGTAACCAGCGTTTGTTGGAGAAAGCAATACCGAAAATCTGAGACCAGAAACGGTTTGCTGTCACCATCGAATAGGTTTCTTCTGCTTGGGTTGGTTCAAATGCACGGAAGGTGTTAGAACCGTCTCCGTCTTCAAACAAGGTGTTTTCCACGGTGGCTCCGTGAATTGCACACAACAACGCACCACCCAATACTCCTGCTACTCCCATCATGTGGAAGGGATTCAAAGTCCAGTTATGGAAACCTTGGAAAAACAGTAAGAAACGGAAGATTGCTGCTACTCCAAAGCTGGGTGCAAAAAACCAAGAAGATTGACCCAAGGGGTACATCAAAAATACGCTAACAAATACTGCAATTGGTGCAGAAAATGCGATGGCGTTGTAAGGACGAATTCCCACCAAGCGGGAAATCTCGAACTGTCGCAACATGAAGCCTATCAAACCAAAGGCTCCGTGTAATGCCACAAACGGCCATAAACCGCCCAATTGACACCAACGGGTAAAGTCACCTTGAGCTTCTGGACCCCATAATAACAACAGAGAATGTCCCATGCTGTCTGCGGGTGTCGATACTGCTACGGTCAAGAAGTTACAGCCTTCCAAGTAGGAAGATGCTAAACCGTGGGTATACCAACTCGATACAAAAGTTGTACCTGTGAGCCATCCACCTAGAGCCATGTAGGCACAGGGGAATAGTAATAGACCCGACCAACCGATAAATACGAATCTATCTCGCTTTAACCAGTCATCGAGTACGTCAAACCAGCCTCTACTACTAGGGGCGCGTCCAACTGCGATAGTCATTTGGACAAAAATCCTCTTTTACTAAAATTGCAACGTTTACCACGCAAACGACATTTTTATCTGGACACTCTCAACAGTTTTAATACTGTCAATTTTATGAGAAAATACCACCATAAGAGCAGTTATTTCTCAGGGTTGTGCCAAACCCCAATCACAGACTGTATTCACAGACTTTGATTGCTTAATAATTCTTAACTTATCACATTAATCAAGTTTTTGTACTTAATTTACACTCAAAAATCAAGCATTAAGTGTAAACCTGCTACATATATCAATATCAGAATTTTTACAATTTGACATAACTTTTCTCAGAAAGCTTAAATTTGTGAGAAAATCTAAAGAAATGAGAATAGCGATATGCTGAAGGCATCTAGCTTCGCTAATCGCGACAGTGGCAAACTTGTAGTAATAGAGAATTTTTCATAACCTTTAAACCGAAATTAATGACATGACGGCATCAACAATCATTTCTCAAGGCAGTAATGTCCTCACACAGAAGGTTCTGGGTTCTCGGAGATTTAGCAATTACTGGTGGGCAACAGTTGTTTTTTTAGGAGCTACGGGCTTCTTGCTAGCCGGTTTGTCCAGTTATTTTCACAAAAATTTACTTTTAGTCACAGATGCAACTCAGTTGATATTCTTCCCTCAAGGTTTAGTAATGGGGTTGTACGGCATTGCCGGTTTGCTGTTGTCTTCATATTTGTGGTTAGCAATTTTATGGGACTTAGGAGGCGGATACAACGAATTCAATAGGGAAACAGGTCAGATTAAGATTTTCCGTTGGGGATTTCCAGGTAAAAATCGTCGCATTGAAATCGACTGTCCCACTCAAGACGCGCAATCGGTAAGAGTGGACATCAAAGAAGGAATCAACCCCCGTCGCGCCCTTTACTTGCGCGTCAAAGGTCGCCGAGACATTCCTTTAACAAGAGTCGGTCAACCCTTGTCCTTAAAAGAATTAGAAACTCAAGGCGCTCAGTTGGCGAAATTTTTGGGAGTACCGCTTGAAGGACTTTAATAAGGTCAAAGGCTGCGCCAACGCAATTATTAACTCCAAATTCCAAACTCCAAACTCCAAACTCCAAACTCCAAACTATTACTCTTGCAATCCAAAATCCATTCGCGTAGCGTGTCGGTAGGACAAATCCTAACTCCAAAATCGAGTAACTGTTGCCTAAATTACTATAAAGGCTAAGATACTTGGGTTGAGTTTTGTATTAAAAATGCTGTTAAAGGCTCCTAAATATTTTTTGGTTACACTTTTGATTGTTGGTGCTTTGATGTTAAACGGATGTTCTGGTAATGAAGCAGTTTCTACTTCTCCAGACTCGACAGTGGCAGCAGCAGACAACGATACAACCGCACAAGCGACTCTTGCATCTGAAGTAAAGAATGAGGCTTTTCCAGGAATGAATGATTTACCGAGACTAGAAGGCAAAGCTACTGTAGTAATGACTGTTAATGGTTCGCCAGTCACGATTGAAGTAGACGGAACGAATGCTCCGATTAGCGCCGGTAATTTTGTAGATTTAGTCCAAAAAGGCGTATATGATGGCTTAACTTTCCATAGAGTAGTACGCGATCCCCAACCATTTGTAGCTCAAGGTGGTGACCCCAAAGGTAACGGAACTGGTGGTTATGTAGATAAACAAACTGGTAGCGAACGTACTATCCCTTTAGAGATTAAGCCACAAGGGGCAAGCGAACCGATTTATGGTAAAACTCTTGAGATGGCAAATGTTAGTAAGCCCCCAGAATTACAACATAAAGCAGGTGCCGTAGCAATGGCGCGATCGCAATCGCCCAACTCTGCTTCCTCGCAGTTTTACTTTACATTGGCAAACCTACCTTTCTTAGATGGTAACTACGCAGTATTTGGTAATGTCACCGAAGGAATGGACATCGTAAACAAAATTCAGCAAGGTGACAAAATCGAAAAGGCTGAAGTTACTAAAGGTGCCGAGAATTTGAAAAACGCCCAGTAATTAGGATGGGGGGATGGGGGGATGGGGGGA
>NZ_JADEWL010000220.1 GCF_015207665.1 Plectonema cf. radiosum LEGE 06105 | reverse complement strand
AACTTTAATACCGTGATATACGGACAATGCCCATACATCAGCTAAACGATTTCCCAACCACTGCTCGTTTAAAGTTTGTGGCACTTCCACGCCACCATGCCAAACTATAGGTGTTGTTGGAAACACTGAATCTAACTCTTCTCGCAAGTAATCAGCCGTACCACCACAAATAATCACCTCATCCAATTCGTTTTTATTCGGCAATACTTCTGTTAACCAACTCATAAGCGCGATCGCATACTCTGCTCTAGATGAATTTACAACAGATAGAATTTTTTCAATTTGAGCATCTATATTGCTAGAACTACATAAATGATAGAAATGTTGGGGTTTTGGTTCATTACCAGCTGCAACAATCCCTTCAATTAATTCGGATGCTTCTAACCCTGATGTACCTTCGATAACCAAATCGACCATTTTCGTCATCCCTAATCTCGCAGTTTTACCCCGATTCAATATACCGCGCCGAGATATGATTACCGAGGCATTGCGATACCCCAACATGACTAGGGCTATGACTTTACGCCTTATTGCCTCACCCGTGTTTTTGCAATACATTGCATAAATCCCACCACTCTCAGGAAAACATTCGTAACCAAGTAAATTCGCATTAATCTTTCCTGAAGGTGTATCGAATTGGGTAAAAGCTTCCTTGAGCATCGGTTTGAGTAACGCCGAATCTTCAAATTCCCCAGGTGGTAAAAGTAATGCTAGAGAAATGTCAAAGGAGTCGGATAACTTAAATTTCTGCTTTATCGCCCACACGGCAGCCAAGGTTTTATACAATGCCAATTCATACTTGCGCGGTTTTAATCTTGGTGTCGCACTGTAAATACTTCGCGCCAAGTAACCTACTGCTCGATAATCTTCACCAATTCCTACCCAAGCGGTGTTTTCAGGATAAGCATTGCCCAAATTACGAGTTTGAAAAGCCAACGAGGTGTAAGGAGCTTCGATTACAGAAGCCTCCATCCAAAATGCTGTTGGCTTACCACCGCGAATCTGCACTATACCCTTGGTGCCACTTCCACCAAAATCTATAGTCAGAGTAACTAACGGGTATGCAAGATTATTTAATCTACCCATAAGTAATTTCCCCACACAGTATCTCTATTAGGGTAGCAATTAGAAATACTTCTCAGGATATAACTAAAGTCGTTAATTGTTCTATCACTATTGACGTAAAGGTGTTTGGAGGGATTTGGTGGGGTAAAAGTGTCAATCATCAAGCGAATGGATAAATATTCCCTCTACTCTCCCTACTCTGGGTTTTGCAGCGGTTTTTCTTCTATGCGCTTGCTGTCTGGGAGAGCAAGCAGTGGTGGTATACGTATTTATTCTTTAGGAGAATACTTTTTAATTAGGCTCTGGTTCATCCAGGCTTTTTTCTGGGGAAGCAATCAATTCATCCAAACTATCTGGAAAACTTCCCCGTTCTACCATCTTTGTAAATACTTCATAGCAGTCATTCTTTGCTCCCTCCTTACGTGGAAAGCCAAGCCATAGAATCACAATAGCCTTTAGCTGCTCCGTATCAAAAGCCCGAAAAAACAATCGATACCTTTGAGGTAAGCCTATTTTCTTGACTCGTCCGTAGCGTTTTAATGCTCCCGTCAATGCAAAATAGTTTGCTCCCGGATCGGAAGGAATTTTACTTTCAATTGCAACAGTGATTGCTGCAAATAGCTTTATAGTTGCGTGGGTTTTGAACTCAGCTTCTGGCAACTTATTACGTAAATAAGAAACCCGATTTAATAATTCTTGATACTGAACTCCAAATAACTGGGGGTGAAAATAAATTTCCCAACCATTACTGATAAACTTAGCCATCATCGGGGGGAATCTGACTCTAATTCCACACCCTCAATCAATTCGCGAGCAGTTTTAGACATCTCGGCTGTATAAGGTTGTAACGTATTATCTTTCAATGCTTCTGCGATCGCAAAATCTAGAAACAGCCGCATCATCAGGGAATCTTCTTCCGAATCGTCATCTACGACATCGGGAATAATCTTAACGATCGCAGTATCATGAGACAATACTTCTATCCAACCCGAAGCATTGTTAAACTGAGGATGTTCGCGGTAAAAATCCGCAGGCAAGCGGAACCCTGCGCTGTTCCCAATTTTAGTACTGCGAATTTTGTAGGAGTTACTCATGAATGTATGTACGTTATGTACTTACATCATAACAGAAGTAACCCAACTTGAAAAAACTTGTGCCGCTTCTTAAACATAGTACTTAACAATTGCAATGCCAGCTAAACAAAAACAACATACAGTTAGATTTGAGATGCTGTTGACCCCCGAACAAAACGAAAATTGGCAAGCATTAGCGGAATCTGGCGGTATTAGCAAAGCAGAACTGGTTAGACGGAGAATGGCAGGATGTCGTATCAAAAGTATTCCCAAAATTAACTGGAAATGCTACTGGCAATTATTAAAAATCAGCGAAGATATTAGTCAAATAGCCGCCATTCAAAATCATGCCATAGCCCAAGGTTTAACCCTACCACCTATTGACTTTAATCCTTTTGAGGAGTTGTTGAGAGAAATTTCAACATTACGTTTATGTTTAGTTTTGGAAAGCGAAGAAGAAATCAGTAATGAGCGATAATTGGTAAGAGTAAATTCAATTCCATCAAAGCTGTACTATGCCGAAACAGCCAAAAATAAAAATAGGTGAGCGCATCTGTCGTCGTACAGATGATAACAAAGTATACATGGGTACTTGTATAAAAATTACAGAAAAAGGAATTCGATGTAAATGGGATGATTTACCATCCGAACTAACGACTGTACTTCTTTACAAAAGCTATGGAGAATTTTGGGAAAAAGTTAGTGATTAATTTAATAGCTTAGTTTAGTAGTCATACAATTTTTAATAGAATGATTGGCAAGATAAAAAAAGGTAAAAGCTTTGCAGGGCTTACCAAATACATCCTTGAAAAAGAACAAGCTGAGTTAATTTGTACAAATCTTGCAGGAGAAACACATATAGACTTTTATCGGCAACTCACAGCAACACAGCAGTTAAATCCGAGAGTGCGATCGCCAGTTAGTCACATTAGTATTAGCTTCCCATTTGACGAAAAACCAGAAAATCAAGAATTAGAAGAAATTGTCGAAGAAACGCTTTTAGGAATGGGGTTTAAGAAAAACCTTTATTTTGCAGCATCCCATAATGACTGCAATCATTTCCACCTACATATTGCCGCAAGTCGTATTAATATTGATGGTGAATGTGTTTCTGATTGGTACGATAAACGACGCTTGGAAAAGGTTTTGAGAAATTTAGAAATACAATGTAACTTAACCTCCGTAACGAATTCATGGTCCGTTGAACGTACAGCACCATCTACCGGACAAAAGCGACGAATGTTTCGAGAAAACCAAGAATTTGAGTTGGGACTGCGGAATAAACCAGCGGATAAGAGTGCAGTTGAGAAAATTCAAGATGCAATAGAAACTGCGATTCAACCAGGAGTGAGTTTTGCTGAATTTATTGAAAAATTGAAACTAGCAGATGTAGAAACATCATTGAAATTCAACTCGGAGGGTATTATTCAAGGTATTTCATATTCTACAGATGGTGTTGCATTTGCTGGAAGTAAATTAGGTAGGAACCATAAAGCTTCTACTCTCAAAGGGTTAACGATGCGAGGTATTAAGTTTGACCATTATCGTGATGATTTATTAACTCGACACGAGACTAAAGATGAAGCATTAGAACCAAAAACCAACCGTCCTATGCGTTCCAAAAATTCCCAAATAGAATTTGATTGAATTGAACCCAAAAACGTCAATTAGCTGAGATTTAGAAACAGTTATATTAACAATTTATTCCCAACACCCCTAATGTTTTCTTTACTGGTGCTTTTTCTACCTCCAGTCGTTGCACCTGGATTAATAATCGCTTAGGAATATATTTCGATGACTTAACTAAGCGATCGCCATCTTTCCAAACTTCGTATTGATAGTATGCCTCACAATATTCCTTACCTTTCTTGGCAACGGTACGGTAATAAATACAGCCGCTCCCATCGCCCTTACGTCGGCGCGTTTTCTTAGAGGATATATTTTCACCTGAATTATCCTCTAGGAATTCTTCGTTCTCACCAATTTTCCTAGAGGATATATGTTCATCTGACTTATCCTCTAGGAATTTTTCATTCTTACCCATTTTCCTAGAGGATATATGTTCACCGGACTTATCCTCTAGGAATTTTTGATTCTCACCGATTTTCCTAGAGGATATATTTTCATCGGACTTATCCTCTAGGAATTCTTGATTCTCACCAATTTTCCTAGAGGATATATGTTCATCTGACTTATCCTCTAGGAATTTTTCATTCTTACCCATTTTCCTAGAGGATATATGTTCACCGGACTTATCCTCTAGGAATTTTTGATTCTCACCGATTTTCCTAGAGGATATATTTTCACCTGAGTTATCCTCTAGGAATTCTTCGTTCTCGCCAATTTTCCTAGAGGATATATTTTCATCTGAATTATCCTCTAGGAATTCTTCGTTCTCACCCATTTTCCTAGAGGATATATCTTCACTCAACTTATCCTCTAGGAACTGGCTTGGCACGGATACAAAGTCATATTCTATAACTTCCACAACTGTGAAACCTTCGTTTTGTCGGATTTCGGGAATATCGTCGAGTTCGTCCCAAGTGGGGTCATATTCAATATCATCCCAATCACCTCTATACCTCTGTTTTAATGGTTGCTCATATTGCTTGGTATTAAAAAGCATCATCATTTTTTACGCCCTAAATAGCAATTAGCGATAGCGTCATCAGATTTATCAAGAAGGTAGAAGTATGGAGGCAGAGGGCAGGAGGGAATCTGCCTCCTTCAATCATCTCAACGTGCTAAATTTTTAAAACAAGTAAATTGTGCATCAAACAGAAGTTTTATTATTCCCGTTGGCCCACCCCTATTCTTGGCAACAATTAACTCTGCAATACCTCGATCAATCGTATCGGGATGATAATATTCATCACGGTACAGAAGTAATACTAAATCCGAATCTTCCTCAATTCGCCCCGATTCTCTTAAATCTGACATCAAAGGACGTTTGTTATTTCTACTTTCCACACCACGATTTAACTGCGACAATATGACAACAGTTGTGTTACATTCCCGTGCTAATTGCTTTAACCCTCTGGTGATTTTTCCAATTTGAAAAGGCAGATTAAAACTATCACCATCCGTCCCTTCCATTAACTGCAAATAGTCAATTCCAATCATGCCAATACGATTATTTTCTGCAATCAATCGTTTAACTTTCGTACTAATTGAATTGAGAGTTACAATGGGTGAATCATCGATGTAGATGGATAATTCACTTAATTTACTTATCGATTGCGCTATCATGTCCCATTGGAATTTACTAATTTGACCGTTTTGTAAATAACTTGATTCGATAGGCATATCAGTTGATAAAAATCTATCTCCCCATTCTTCCTTGCCCATTTCAAGACTAAAAATTACAGTTGGCAGATGTTCTAATTGGGAAATATTAAAAGCCAAATTACCCAAAAACGATGATTTACCCATTGCCGGACGACCAGCAATTGTGATTAATTTTCCTGGTTTAAATCCTCCGATTACCGGATCTAGGTCATAGAATCCAGTGTTAACGCCCCTTGGTAATACGCCCGTACTTTTTTGTTCAATGCGTTCAAAGGCATTTATCAAGATGGATGATAAGGGAGTCGGTTCGGAGAATGATGCGATCGCGCTGTTATTTACCTCTAGAACCTTTGAAAATGCGATAGATAACTGTTTACCTATTTCTTCGGTTTGGTCATGGGCTAGGGCGTAAATTTCGCCGCTGGCTTTGATTAATTGCCGTCGATGGTATTTATCCATTACCAATTGAGCCAAGGCATCGATGTTAACTGCCGATACCGTCCGGTCTACAAGGGACGCTAATTGGTTTCTACCACCAATTTTTGCAAGCTGATTGTGGTCGGAGAGCCAGTTTATAACTGCGAGCATATCCGTGGGCTTACCGGAGTTATCAAGTTCTAGAGCAGCAGTGTAAATATTCCGGTGGATGCCCAGATAAAAAGCATTCGTTACAAGTATGTCTTTCACTCTTGCGATAGCGCCTGGGTCGAGCAAGATACCGCCTAAAATCGCTTGCTCTGCTTCAATATTTTGAGGAGGCAGCTTGTTAACACTCGCAAAATTCAGATTTTCAGCCATAGTTCTCCTCAAGAATTGGATTTTTTGCTAAAAGTTCGCGCACGTCCGCACGAGCAGATTTCGCCCAATTGAACCAACATTCGTAAAAATCATCGTTTAAAAATTGTCGTAAGCTCGTGCCATTTCCAGCTTCCACAACAACCTTTAGCTGCCCGTACCACATTTGGTGCTGTGGCTCACTGAAAGCCTCGAAATTGTATTTAAGCTTTTGCGTAAGCGTTTCAAGCCACTGTCCATGTAATTCTTCAAAATGAGCTTCGATCCACTTGATGGGTAATTCTGGTGGCTTTGGTAACGAAGCTGTTTTCTTTTTAGAAAATTCCCAAAAATTCTCTCTCTCGCCTTCTGAGAGAGTCTGTATAAAGTCTGAATAAGTCTGAGAGGAAATGAAACCATTGCCAGGGAAGGGTTCTGGCTCTCGATTTGGACAATTCTGTCCAAATTTGTCATTTTATTTTTTTGAGAGGATTTACTCCTGATTTTCTGTTGACAAAGTTCTTTTGCTTTTTTACCTGCTAAATTTTGTCCGCGAACTAAAACAGGCTCCCAAAAATAAAGTTCTAATTCTTCTAAGCGAGAAAGCGAGCGTTTAATTTGTCTGAAGCTTACTCCTATGACTTCGGCTATTTCCGGAATTTTCGGTAATTCAATCATCTTGTCACCGAAAGGGTCTATCATCTGCAAATAAGACCATAATGCCCAGTCAGCAGCAGTCAATTTACTATTAATAGCTTTGATAGCCATTGAATTTGGAGTTTGATAAAAACCGTTTGGTTCCACACTCGCAATTGCACTATCGTCCATAGCTGTTTGTTGTATTTGTGCCATATGCCTTGAACTTGATTAATTTAATCTAGACTTAGATATTCAGATTCAATCAAATACTCATCCAAATATTTTTGACCAATTATTGTCAGTGGATTACCTTCACCAGATTCGTTCAGAGATTTCCAAAAAGCCGTAACAACTTCCATGTGAATCATGTCTGTTATGGAGCGATTGGGCATTTGAACGCGAATTGGTTCAACTCCCATTTTTCGCATAAATTGGCGAGCAGTATAGAACGGTTTCTTAACTGAAAACGCCATTTGACGAGTCGTAATTGCAGTGTCTCCAGTGGCCAATCTATAAGCAATTACTCGGAATAATTTGTGCTTAATTTTAATCCGCTCAACAGCTATCAAATAATCTCCGTCAGTCAGATATTTTTTAGAGAACAATTGGATATCTTTTGTCATTTTTGTTCACGCGAAAAATTCATCACCATTAGTAGTGATTATTAACGCGCCCTCCATATTAAAGGACAAAATTGTTTATTGAAGAAAGCCCAAACGTAGAATATATAAACTCTCTAACCTAACGTAGGAGCCAGGAGTTTCGGCAGAAATGGCATTGCTTAGCGCGAAGATTTTTGTTTACTACATCAAATTTGTTCCGGGTAGTTGTCTGTATTTAACTACTGCTTACAGATGCACGGATGATG
>NZ_JADEWL010000219.1 GCF_015207665.1 Plectonema cf. radiosum LEGE 06105 | reverse complement strand
GGATGGGGAGAAAATTATAAGATATAACCTTTAACCTTTAACCTTTAACCTTTGATTGCAAAAATCCCACAGCCGTATTGGTTGTGGGACTATTGTGAACAATTAACGGTAAAATATAAACAATTACATTTGGTCTAACTCTTTGCGTAGTGAATCCAATTCTGCATCCACAGGTTCGCTCTTATTTTGGTTTGATTGTTTGCTATCAGTTTGTTCTGGTAGTTGGGGTTGGCTTGCTGTTCCGCTTCCGGGTAGACTCATTTGTGCTTTTAAAGCAGCTAATTCATCATCTACACCGCTACCTGATTCTAACTGTGCAAACTGACTTTCTAGGTCGGCTCCAGCTAATTCTTGTGCCGATTGAGCGCGGGCTTCTTGAATCATGACTTTTTCTTCCATGCGCTCGAATGCAGCCATTGCACCGCTGGTATTCATGCCGCTGACCATTCCTTCAAGTTGCTCTTGGGCTTTGGCTGCGGTAATCCGAGCTTTGAGCATTTCTTTCTTGGTTTTCGCTTCAGAAATTTTGCTCTCTAACTGGATTAAGCTACGCTTAAGATTATCAACTTGAACGGTTTGCTGATCTAAACTTACCTTAAGAGTGGTTGCAGACTCAGTAAACGATTTTTTGCGTTCTAAGGCTTGACGAGCTAGGTTCTCATCGCCTTTTTGCAGCGCTAGCATCGCATTGCGCTGCCACTTATTAAGTTCGTTATTGGCATCGTTATATTGCTTCTCAGTACGTTTTTGAGCAGCAATCGCTTGAGCAACCCCTTGACGCAAGCGAACTAGGTCTTCTTGCATCTCAATGATGGCTTGTTCGAGTATTTTTTCTGGATCTTCGGCTTTGCTCACCAAGTCGTTGAGGTTAGCGCTGACTACTCGTTTTACACGGTCAAATAAACCCATAATTTTTTCCTCTTGAGATTTACGCTCTGGCAATAAAAAGTTAGGTTTTTTACTACTTATATATTTACCTATTTCAATGTAATCTTACTTTTCTGTGTTAGTCCTCTTTCTAAACCTCAATTATCAAAAGAAATATTACAGGCTTCGCTGTCAAATTTCATTCATTACTGGGGAGGTTGTTGATTTTCTTTTGTACTACTTGGTAGTTGTGCTTTCATTGCCGAAAGTTCGGTATCCACCTCATCACTGTCTGCCAAGCTAACAAATTGATTTTCTAATTCGTCTGTACCAGATATGGCGATCGCTTGTTGTTTTGCTTCTAGTTCTAAAAGCTTGTTTTCCATGTTCTCAAAAGCTTTAAGGGAACTGGTATTACCAACGTCACCGAGCATTTCTTGAAGTCGCAAAGAAGCTTCAGCAGAACGAGCGCGAGCAATATACATATCTTTTTTACTTTTGGCTTCAGAGATTTTTAACTCTAAAGACTGCATATCCTTTTTAAGTTTAGCTACTAAAGTTTTTTGTTGCCCAACTTGTTCTCGAAGAGCGGCTGCATTTTGTTGGTAGGCTTTACGTTTGGTAAGGGCTTCTCGCGCTAAAGTCTCATTATCTTGTTGCAAAGCCATTTGAGCGCGACGATACCATTCTTCTGCGATTGACTCAACCTGAATTGCTTGTCGTTCGGTGCGTTTTTGCGTGGCGATCGCCTGGGCTACTCCTTGTCGCATCTGCACCAAATTTTCCTGCATCTCATAAACGGTTTGTTCGAGAATTTTCTCTGGATCTTCCCGTGCAGCAGTCCAACTATTCACATTTGAACGAAATAAGCGCAGGATACGCTCGATGAGCCCCATAAGTTCAGCCTCCATTTTTTCAGTTATCAGTGAGCAGTTATCAATGAGCAGTGAATACGGCGCATAGTATGGTGCTAGAAACCATCAAGCCATCCGAGACGCTGTTAACTGTTAACTGTCTGGTTCTTCTACCCTTGCCGTAATTCCATTTTCTTTGAGAAGTTCTAAATGTTTTTTGACTCTCTCTTTGGATTTGAAGGCACCCAAATAAATATATTTACCTTCTGGAGACACATAGGCATCTGGAATTACTTTTCTAACTTGGGTCAAGGTATCATCTGTATTATCTACGATGACATTATAAAATCCACCATTCGATGGTTTGATTTCATCAAGGTTTTGTGGCGTTGCTGTTGCTTCAGGTTGCTCAACAGGTTCCGTTGGAGTATTTTCTGTAACTGTTGGTGCTACCTGCTCGACTGTGGTTGCAGGCATTGTTGGAACTGGACTTGCGGCTTGGGTTGGTTGAACTTTGGGTGTTGCTCCTGCGACATCATCAATACTATTGATATCTGGAAGTGCATCGGCTGCTAGATTGGGATTTTTAGGTATAGGGGTTAATTGTATTTCATCTGGTTCTACGCTACTAACGTTGTCCGTACCATTACCGAGATTATTGTCTGAATTGCGTTTAAATAAGCTTCCTAGATTAACGGCAGGAAGGTTATCAAAGTTAAATATTATATAGCCAAAGGTAATACTTGATACCAGAAGCAGCAGCATTGAGCCAATACTCAAAGGCGACAGCAAACTGTCATGACGAGTTTTCGGCTTTTGAGGTTGGGGTTGTTCTTCAGCCAAGCTTCGCAGCAAAGCTTCAGATGATTCTAAATAGTCGTCTGGCTGCTTAGTAGTTGTATCGTTGGATGGGGATAAATTTTCGTTTTGCGTATTTGGATTAATATCGGCTTTAACAATGCTGCTTTGATTTAAAGACGATGGTATTGTTTGCTCCTCACCATAAATCTGCTGAGTTTGAGAATTGATCTCTTCTTTTTTAGTACCCACTCGTGGAAAAGTTTCTGGTACAGGAGGGGGAGGAGGTGTTTGGGTTTTACCTTGGGAGTTACTTGCTTGCTGTTGTTTGATATAAGCGGCAGCTTGTTCACCTGTGAGTTTTTGCTGCTGTAATTGAGTATTTGCCAGAGTTATGGCACTTTGAGCTTGCGGTTTTCCAGCAATCAAGCTATCAAGACCTTTTTGAATTGGTGTTCTATGGGAAATTCGCGTTCGACGATATCGCGCCAATTCTTCATCAAGTTGGACTTCTAAACTTGCTAATGCCGCGCTGATTGCGGGTTTTAGGTTGGATGGTTTTGATGTTTGATTACCAGAATAATATAGTGGGTTTTCACTCATTGCCCGTGTGCCTCCGTGCCGACTGCCTGCTGCGATTATCAACTGTGTGAAACAAATACCCTTATGTTAATCCTAGCGAAAATTATCATATATATATGATTTCACCAAGGTGTAATTCTTTCACTCACCTTTATTAAAAATGTCCTTTGAATCAATTCCAGAGATTTTAGAAATTCTCCAAATTGAAACTTTATACCAACAACAGCCTTTACAACGCTTACTAAATTGTTGGGAAGAAGTTGTGGGAAAAGTCATTGCCACTCATACCCAGCCAATATCAATTGAACGGGAAGTTTTATGGGTAGCAACTTCTAGCGCTGCTTGGGCGCAAAACTTGACTTTTGAACGCCAAAGACTGCTGAAAAAGTTAAATAAAATATTACCAACTCCTTTAGTAGATATACGCTTTTCTACCGCTCGTTGGCAGCGTACCAAAAAAAAATCATTCCCGCAACAAAATATTTCACCGGAGTCGCATCCCAGTTACTTGGGAAATATCCTTGATCGGGGAACGCCGGTCAGCGCAGGCACCGCCGTTGCACGGCGGTGTACCGCTGACTCAAACCAGAATATTCATTCCTTACCAAAAAATGCTCATACTGCTTTTGCTAATTGGTCCCACACCATCAAAACGCGATCGCAATCTTTACCTCTTTGCCCTAAATGTAAATCTCCGACTCCCAAGGGAGAATTAGAACGTTGGGGCGTTTGTTCGATTTGTGCTGCTAAGTCTTTTTGAATCGGACATGGGGTATTGGGCATGGAAAATTGTTGTTAAAGAGTCAATTAATTGGTCTAACGGAGTATTTCTTGAAGCGGGATATATCTATGCTCCTATATCTAAAGTAGGATAATTAATCTCGATCCCTAATTGGTTTAAGTGTAAAGTCTAGAATGGATTTCAATAATTTGTTTCTTTTTCGTTACATAACAATTTAAAAATATGACACAAACATAAAGAGATTATAAAGTTAGTTTTGGGGCTGGGATCGTTAAAAGCTAGTCACAATAATGGGTTGCTGGTTTAATCAGTATTTATGTCTAGAAGCACAATAGAAGATGTAAATCAGCCAGCTGGCGGCACTAAAAAAAATGAAAAGCAATCATATCTCCACTTCCGCTTGCCGAAATTGTCGTTACTTCACCCCAGAAGGTCGGCGTGGAGGAGTTTGTGAGCAACTGGGAGCGCCGGTACGTGGAAGTTGGAAAGCTTGTTCTTTAGCAGCCTCTCCCTTTGCTCCCTCATGGGAAAGCTTGGAAGATGCTTTGAGTTTGCCAGATGCAACTCCAGTATTAGCTAAGGGTTCTGATAATTTAGCACTCAAGAACATAGAAACTCCTGTTGAGCGGATATCTAGTCCAGTTAAAGTAGAAGCTTTATTAAGCTAACTTTTGATCTGAGAAGCATTTTTGCAGTTTTTCCCTAATGGTTGAAAAATTTGAACGGTTCAGTTTCAAAACAAGAAATTCACCCGTTGATAAAATTTATTTTGAAAATTCGCGTTGTGAGTGTTTTGATCGCTCCTGCACTCAAAAAAATTGCACTTTGTTTTCCAGAGTGCAATTTTTATGGGAATAGGGAGTAGGGAATAGGAATCATAAGTCGGGTTTTTATAACTTAAAAACCCGACTTATGATTCTGGTTATGATTGTGAGATTATATTCATATTTAAAATAGGACTTACGTAACTGGCACATTTTTTTTGCAACGGGTGTGTGACACTTCGAGTGATTTTGAACGAAACAATCAAGTTTGTGGTGTCACGCACCAGCCGTGTATTGTGACAATTGGGTAAGTCCTGTAAAATTTAAAATCCAAAATCCTCTAAGGCAGCCAAGGATATTGACGAAAATCTGGTTTGCGCTTTTCTAAAAATGCCTGTTTTCCTTCTGCACCTTCTTCTGTCATGTAATAAAGTAATGTGGCATTTCCGGCAAGTTCTTGTAAACCAGCTTGTCCATCACAATCAGCGTTGAAAGCAGCTTTTAAACAACGAATCGCCATCGGGCTTTTTTCTAAAATTTCTTGCGCCCATTCAATACCTTCAGCTTCCAATTGTTCTACTGGTACTACTGTATTTACTAACCCCATATCCAAAGCTTGTTGGGCGCTGTATTGACGACACAAAAACCAAATTTCGCGGGCTTTTTTTTGGCCGACGATACGTGCTAAGTAACTAGCACCAAATCCACCGTCGAAACTACCCACTTTTGGCCCTGTTTGTCCGAATACTGCATTATCTGCGGCAATTGTCAAGTCACAAATTAGATGTAAAACGTGTCCGCCACCGATTGCGTAACCTGCAACCAAGGCAATTACCACCTTGGGCATGGAACGAATCAAACGCTGTAAATCTAATACATTTAAACGAGGAATGCCATCATCATCGATATAACCAGCTTTCCCCCGCACACTCTGGTCGCCGCCGGAACAGAAAGCATATTTACCATCAGTATGGGGACCAGCACCAGTAAATAGAACTACACCAATACTCGAATCTTCGCGGACATCACAAAAAGCTTGATAAAGTTCAAAAACAGTTTTAGGACGGAAAGCATTGCGTTTGTGAGGACGGTTGATAGTAATTTTGGCAATGCCATCGGCTTTATGGTAAAAAATATCCTCGTAGGTTTTGGCGGTTTCCCAGTTGATTTGCATACTTCGGCTAATAGCTAATGGGTAATTGGTAATGGGTAATTGGTAATGGGTAATTGGTAATAGGTAATTAGCAGTTTCTAACCGATACTTTTTCGTTAACAAATTAATAACTAGCTAATAACCCTAGCTTGAGAATTTTATCCTAGTGTGGGGACTCAAAACTAATTTTCAATCAAAAATGGTTATTTTGGTTAAAGATTTTGATAGAAGTTTGAAAAACTTTTTTCTCAGTGTTTCAAGTGCATTGTAAACAATTGCTAAAATGCTGATATAGCTGGAGAAAGCCATGACACTTCAAAGTCTTACCAAACCACTTTTAACTATTCCTCCTCTGGAAAGCGGCGATAAACTTACTCGCGCTGAATTTGAGCGTCGTTATCACGCTATGCCCAATTTAAAAAAAGCTGAATTAATTGAAGGAGTTGTTTATTTGGCATCACCCCTAAGAATTAAAAGTCATGGAGAACCCCATGCTTTTATTATGGCTTGGCTAGGAGTTTACAAAGCTCAAACATCTAATGTTGGATTCGCGGATAATTCTACAGTGCGTCTTGATGCTGACAATGAACCTCAACCGGATGCTTTGTTAAGAATTGAAAATGGGGGACAATCGCGTATTACCGAAGACGATTACGTTCAAGGTGCGCCGGAGTTAATTGTAGAAATTGCTGCTAGTAGTGCTTCTTATGATTTACATGAAAAACTTAAAGTTTACCGACGCAATCAGGTACAAGAATATTTAGTCTGGCGAGTATACGACAGTGCTTTTGATTGGTTTAAGCTTCAAGAGGGAGAATATATTCAACTCGAAGCTGATAATGAGGGTATAATTCGTTCCCAAATATTTCCTGGTTTATGGTTAGATAAATCGGCTTTGTTATCAGGGAATTTAGCTCAAGTTTTATTGGTATTACAGCAGGGATTAAGTACAGCAGAACATCAAAATTTTATTAGTTTGTAGTTGTGCTTTAGCACTAAAATTCATAAGTAAATTAATTTAATCCCTTCCCAATACTACTCGGTTAAGGGAAATTGTAGGTTGGGTTGAGCGACAGCGAAACCCAACAAAAGAGGGATAAATGTTGGGTTGTGCCTTCGGCACACCTACGGTGAACGTTCCTCAACCCAACCTACACATTTTGGGATTTTTAGGCTTAACCGAGCAGTATTGAATCCCTTCCCGCTCTTATGATTACTGATTAAAAAACCCTTCTAGGCGCAAAGAGCGCAGAGGAAAGAGATAAAAAGAGATAGGTAATCTTAGAACGGGATAGGAGTAATCAAGATGGTGCGTTACGACATTATCAAATAATTAACCACCATTTAAATAAATTTCAGCCGTAACACACCCTACAAATTCTCTTTACGCCATTTCGCTGACTCTTTGCGATCGGTTCTGATTTCTAAAACCCGAATTCCTGTATTTGGTAATGGATTCAACTTATGACGTAATTCTTCCCAAGAACTAATTAACTCGTGTTTCACTCCGTAGGTTTGACAAAGCAAAGCAAAATCAATATCTTGTGGGGTTGCAAATAACTCTTCAAAAGGTGGTTCAAATTCGGATATTGGCAGCATTTCAAAAATTCCACCACCGTTATTGTTAATTAATACTATTGTTAAATGTCCAATAAATTTATTTCTAATTAAAAAGCCGTTGGTATCATGAAGTAGTGCCAAATCACCCGTTAACATGACGCTGCTTTGTTGATTATGAGCGATTCCTAAAGCTGTTGATAAGGTTCCATCAATACCATTTGCACCCCGATTAAAAAATGGTTGAATACCTAAATTATTCGGTTTCCAGAAAAATTCTACATCCCGTACTGGCATACTATTAGCTATAAACAAAGGCGTTTGCGGTGGTAAAACTTGAGAAAGCAACCAAGCAGCTTTACCTTCAAACAACTCGCTTGTTTCCGCCAAAATTGTATCAATATTCTTTCTCCCATCAACTTCCGCACCTAACCACATATCAAGATAAGCATCCCCTTGTCC
>NZ_JADEWL010000035.1 GCF_015207665.1 Plectonema cf. radiosum LEGE 06105 | reverse complement strand
CCATTAACTCCCGTGTCGCTTCTGATGCCATTCCCAAGCGTGGGTAATGATATCTTTAAGGGAGGTATATTGTGGCTGCCAACCTAGGATTTTATGAGCTTTTTGAGCGCTACCGATCAAGGCTGGGGGGTCTCCCGGACGACGATCGCACTCTACAACTTTAATCTCTTTGCCTGTGATCAATTGTGCGGCTTCTATTACTTCTTTGACAGAAAAACCGTTACCATTACCTAAGTTAAAGAAGTCACTATCGCCACCTTTGAGAAGATATTCTAAACCTAAAACGTGAGCATCGGCTAAATCGCTAACGTGAATGTAGTCCCGAACACAGGTACCGTCCTTTGTGGGGTAATCGGTACCAAAAATTGATATTGATTCGCGCTTACCTAAAGCTGTTTGTAAAACCAAGGGAATTAAATGAGTTTCGGGGTTATGGTCTTCACCAAGTAAACCTGATGGATCTGCACCTGCTGCATTAAAGTATCGAAAACGTACCGATCTAAAGTCGTATGCTTCGTTAAAATCAGCAAGTATGCGCTCTACCATTAATTTAGTGGCACCATAAGGGTTGATGGGATTTTGGGGGTGATCTTCCGGCATCGGTACCATTTCCGGGACTCCATATGTAGCACAAGTTGAAGAAAATACAAATTTCTTAACGGATGCTGCTAACATTGCCTCTAACAGGGTTATTGTACCGATAACGTTATTGCGGTAATATTTTGCTGGGTCAGTAACTGACTCTCCGACATAAGCATAAGCAGAAAAGTGCATGACTGCTGCAATATTTCGTGTAGCAAACAACTTATCCAATAAATCGCGATCGCTAGTATCTCCCTCGATAAGTTCGACCTGAAGCACTTGTTCTACCAAGTCGCGGTGTCCGTAAACTAAATTATCAAGAATCAAAACTTCATAACCTGCTTGCTTCAAAGCCAGTACGGTATGTGAACCAATATATCCGGCTCCTCCCGTGACTAAAATTGTAGATTGTGCGGAAGACATAAATTTCCTTTGAATTTGACAAGTACATAATTAATTTAATTTACTTAAGCGAGATTACTTATCCTTAAGACTACAAATACTCAGCATTGTTGAATAAAATTGCACTAAAATCACTACGAAGGTAATTTTAGTGTGTAGGGTATAAGGTATTTGAAGTCAAACAATGGTGGTACTACCATTTGACAGTAGAATAAATCAATTGCCCAGAGCCATATAGATTGACCGTACAGAAACATTTGAGAGTAAATTTATGTTTGAATTATTAAGCCGAGTGCTTCTATGGCTACTTATAGGTACTGTCGTATTTAGCCTATTCCAGAAATTCTACCCAACCGGCAACTTTGTCGGACGATTTGTAGTAGTAATTTTTCTGATTGTCTTATTGTTGTCCTTCGTTAATCCTACGGAACCAGCTATTGCTTCATTGTGGAGAGTAATATCTTTTCCTCTAAAACCTTTGGGAGCATCAATTTTGTTGATGACTTTCGCTGCTCAAAGAATAAAAGGTGGAGCAATAGACAAACCGGGAGGATATTTAATCGGCTGGGCTTTGACGATTTTAATCTTAGCTAGTACACCAGCGGTTGCTTATTTCTTGATTCAATCACCTGTTGCACAGGTAGCTTATCCCAATGTAGCTTTAATTCAACCGAAATCTGCAACCCTTGTGGCATTTGCAGAAGAAACCAATCTAGCGAATATGTCAGATGTAGTAAGCGATACTTATATTTCTCCACTAAATGCAAGTCAATCAACAATAGCATTTAATCCTACCAAAATAAATATTCCGCCTTATCTTTTACAAAGACCAGAAACTATCCGTCGTCGTGGTTTAAGCTTAGAAGATTTTGTACCGAATGCAGAAACTCTACTATTAACTACCGAAGTTTGGGAACGTTACCTCTCTCAGCTTTACGCTTTCTTAAGTCCGCGATAGAGATTATACATATAAATATTCTAGGGTGTGGTAGGTACTATACCCTAGTTTTGATTTGTCAGCGGAAGGATATTTTAGTAAAAAATCATGACTTCAAATAATGTGTCGGGACAAGATTTAGTATTAGTTGCTGGTGCTACAGGTGGGGTTGGACAATTAACTGTAGCAAAGTTACTTGACAAAGGTTACAAAGTCAGAGTTTTGACGCGCAACACTTCTAAAGCCGCAAATATGTTTGGGGATAAAGTAGAAGTTACTGTTGGTGATATTCGCAATCTCGAAACTCTACCAACAGCAATGACGAATGTTACTCATATTATTTGCTGTAGCGGTACAACTGCTTTCCCATCCGAAAGGTGGGAGTTTGAAAACAATCCTAATTTTCTAGAGTATTTTGGATTATTTTTTAATCCCGAAGAAGCAAAAGCGAAAGCTAAAAATAGTCCGATGAAAGTTGATGCTCAAGGTGTGAGTAATTTAGTTGAAGTTGCACCACAAAATTTACAGCAATTTGTTTTTATATCTTCTTGCGGTGTCGAACGTAAAAATGAATTTCCTTACAGTATTTTAAATAGTTTCGGCATCCTTGATGCAAAAAAACAAGCTGAACAAACTATTATCAATTCCAATTTACCTTATACAATTATCCGTCCTGGACGTTTAATAGATGGTCCTTACACTTCCTATGACCTAAATACTTTATTGAAAGCAAAAACCGATGGTAATTTAGATATAGTATTGGGAACTGGGGATAAACTTACAGGACAAACTAGTAGAATTGACGTTGCCAATGCTTGTGTTGAATGTCTGAATAATTCAAATTGTTATAACAAAGTTTTTGAAATTGTTAATCAAGGGAAAAGACCATCTGTTGTTGATTGGAATGGGTTGTTTGAGCAGCTTTGATTTGATTACGGTGCGTTATTTATATCAAATATTTTAACATCGAAATTATGTTTTTCTTAACGCAAAGGAATACAAAGGTATACGCTGAGGAACGCAGAGTTTTTGATAAAAAAAAGAGGTAACTCTAGAACATTCTAGAACTACCCCGCTTTATATCAGTTAAAAGCTCTTAATTAACTCCTAACTCCCGTACAGACGTAGCATTGCTACGTCTCTACAACTCTTAATTCCTAACTTATCTTAAGCAAACGCTGCTGTTTTCACATCATTTGTTGCTAATAATTCTTGCAATTCTTCAGCGTCTACGGTTTCTTTATCAATCAACATTGCTGCTAATTTGTCAAGAATGTGACGGTTTTCTTGTAACACTTGTTTAGCACGGTTGTAAGCAACGTCTACTAAGTCGCGGACTTCCATATCAATGGTCGCTGCGGTTTCTTCGGAGAAATCACGCTCTGACATGATGTCACGTCCGAGGAACATATTACCTTGCTGACGACCAAGGGCAACTGGTCCAAGGTTATCGCTCATTCCAAAGCGAGTTACCATTTGACGAGCTACACGAGCTACTTGCTGTAAATCATTAGAAGCACCTGTGGTAACTTCTTCTTGACCGTAGATTAATTCTTCAGCGATACGTCCACCCAAAGCTACAGCCATTTGGTTTTCCAAATAAGCTCGGCTGTACAAACCGCTGTCCATGCGGTCTTCACTAGGGGTAAACCAGGTTAAACCACCCGCACGTCCGCGAGGAATAATACTGATTTTTTGCACTGGATCGTAATCTGGCATTAAAGCACCAACTAAAGCGTGACCGGCTTCGTGGTATGCTACTAATTCTTTGCGTTTTTCGCTCATTACGCGGTCTTTCTTCTCTGGACCAGCTAATACGCGATCGATCGCATCGTTAATTTCATCCATGGAAATCTCTGTCAAGTTGCGTCGTGCTGCTAAAATCGCGGCTTCGTTGAGCAAGTTTGATAAATCCGCACCAGTGAAACCGGGAGTACGACGAGCAATTCTATCTATATCTACGTCTTTCGCTAAAGTCTTACCGCGAGCGTGAACTTTAAGAATTTCAACTCTTCCAGCGTAGTCGGGACGGTCAACAACTACTTGGCGGTCGAAACGTCCGGGACGTAATAATGCTGCATCGAGTACGTCTGGACGGTTGGTAGCAGCAATAATGATGATTCCGGTGTTACCTTCAAAACCATCCATTTCGGTGAGTAACTGGTTCAAGGTTTGCTCCCTTTCATCGTTACCACCACCTAAACCCGCACCTCGCTGACGACCTACTGCGTCAATTTCATCGATAAATACGATACAGGGAGCATTGGCTTTCGCTTGCTCGAACAAATCACGAACCCTCGAAGCACCAACACCGACAAACATTTCTACGAACTCGGAACCGGAGATGGAAAAGAAGGGAACCCCAGCTTCACCAGCTACCGCACGAGCTAACAAAGTTTTACCAGTTCCGGGAGGTCCAACTAAAAGTACACCTTTAGGAATTTTCGCACCAATAGCGGTAAAGCGATCGGCGTTTTTAAGAAAATCTACTACTTCGTTTAACTCCAGCTTGGCTTGGTCAATACCAGCGACATCACCAAAAGTAACTTGAGTTTGTGGCTCCATTTGCACTCTGGCTTTTGACTTACCAAAGTTCATCGCTTGGCTTCCCGGTCCGCTTTGAGCGCGTCGCAGTAAGAAGAACAAACCTACTAGAAGCAATACAGGAAAAAATAGGCTGCTAAGTGCTTTAAACCATAAACCTTCATCGGTTTGAGGCAATACAGAAATATCAACCTTGTTTTCGGTAAGAGTATTAATCAGTTCTGAGTCATTATTAACCAAATTCACAACTTTTTTATTGGGGTCGTACTTCGGAGTTACCAAAGCCCTTGAGCGGTCGGAACTCAAACTAACTTTTTCTACTCTGCCTTTTTGAACTTCTTGGATAAACTCACTGTAACGCCATGAATCGGCATTTTGAGCTTGATTATTGTCAAAAAATGCTGTTCCTAAAGCAATCACAACAATAAAAAGCAGCGCGTATAGCCCCGCATTTCTCCATCTTTTATTATTCACCGAGGTCAATCCTCCTGTTTTTTTTCGTGTCGCGTCTCTATAATCAGAGAGATGGAATTCTTAAGAATTATGTTAACTTATCTTAACGTATACCAGAATGCGTACACATTATGCTAGTAAATATCTTTGTAATTCCTTAAAACAATAGTGCTGATTGTCGTATTGTAGCTTTCCTGTCGGGTGAATGACTTGGTGGATTGGTAGTATTTCCACTACACAGTTACTGTAGGCGATCGCCACAAATTTTTTGACTAATTCTGGGGTAAAGGGTTCTTCTTTGACTTGATATTGTTGAGTTCGCAACCAATTTATCAGTTGTTCTCTCATAATTCCCGGTAAGATTCCCGCAGTTAATGGTGGTGTAAACCAACAGCGATCGCGCCATCCCCAAAGATTACCAGTAGTGGTTTCTAGCCAATTTCCCCCAGAGTCAGTTAAAATCGCTTCTTGAGTATTTTGCTGAATATTTTGCTTCAAAGCTTGATTTTTCGCCAACCAAGCCGCTAGATAATTCCCGGTTTTATGAAAAGGTAAACTGCGGTATTGTTCTGTTTTCGCAATAGTTACGTTTACACCATACTTTTGCTTTTCTGTCAAATTATCAGGAATTAATCTACCAGTTATCCACTCCTTACCATCGGGGAACAAGGTAATTCTGAGAATTGGGTAATGATTTATCAGAATTGATGCACCACGGCGGATATTTTGCCAATTTGGTTGTTGAAAATCCAGTTTTTGTATCGAATCAACCAGACGTTTTTGATGGGCTTCCCAATGAGTTAAACGGCTTTCGAGGGAGTTGTGATAAACTCGCAAAGTTGTAAAAATTGTTGCACCAAATAATAAACCTGGTTCGTTAATTGGTAATTGAATAATTTCGGATTCGATTAATTCACCATTGTACCAATACATATTAAAGTGAGGAGTGAGGAGTTAGGAGTTAGGAGTAAAAAGTAAGGAATTTTTAACCTTTAACCTTTAACCTTTAACCTGATTCATATATTTATATATAGCGGCAATATTCCGAGCATCATCAATACCGCGATGGTGAGTTCCTTGCAATTCTATTCCTAAATGTTGCAAAGCCTCTGCCATGCCAAATCTTTTTTTCTTATCCCCACGATATAAGGAAAATTCTTTTTTTATATTTCGATATTCTGTACCGAAAGGATAAGCTAAATGATGAAATTCGCAATCTTGAATAAACTGCTTTTTATCATAATTTCCCCAGGAACAAAAGATATTTTTAGCATAGGAATCAATCCATTGTTTAAAGTACGGAATTACCTCCGGGAAAGTCGGTGCTGTATCAACGTCTTGCTGAGTAATAGTAGTTAACTCCGTGCAAAAATCAGTTAACTTTGAATTCCTTACAGGCTTGATAAACTGCTGATACTCCGAATCTATTTCCCAAGTAGAACGGTTCAACATCACCGCACCAATTTCAATTATTTCCATTTCCTGACTGGGAAGACTGCCATCATCGGAACAGGTTGCTTCTAAATCTACAATTAAAAAATAATTAGCCATTTATCAATTATTAATTGCTAACAAAAGGTTTAACCCAGCCCAATTGAAGAGCGCGATCGAGGATAAAAGCTGTTACCCCAAACTCTAAAATACTTTCCACAGCCAACAACGCAAAAGGTAAGATTGATAGAGTAAAATTTAATCCTACATCTAACTGAGTTAAACCCCGTATTAATCCAAAAGCAAATACGCTACCAGTTTTCAGGTGCGGGTTTTCATCTGCCCGAATGATGTAGCGATAGGTAACACCAAATAGAAAACCACAAAATCCGGCAATCCCAGCACTTATCAATCGCTGCCAATTTAACGTAATAATACTGAGATTATCAACTTCGCTAAAATACTCTTTAAATAAGAAATCATTAAAAATAGCAGCGAGAATAAATACCGCAGAAAAACTCAATGCACCTACAGCGCCAGCCTTGACAGATTCTAGGCGTTCTAATTGTAATTCAGTATTATAAGTTATTTTCATCACAGCTATTACCAGTAAACAATTACCCATTACCCATTACCCATTACCCATTACCCATTCCAACTGGTAACTGATAATTGTATGATAATTGTAGAGTTGTTTTAGGAACTTAAAAAGTAGTATTATGGCGATTTTGACGTTAGGCTGGGTTTCTCTATTGGTTGTTTTTACTTGGTCGATCGCAATGGTAGTTTGGGGTCGTAACGGACTGTAGAATCGGATATGGAAGCTCCATTTCTCAACATTTTGGCAATATCAGCCTTGGTGCTACTTGTATCTGTTACAGGTGGCGTGATTTATTTAACTTTAATGGAATGGCGCGATCGCCGTCTTCTAGAACAAGAAAAACGTGAAATGCGTCGTAGTTCCCCAAAACAGAGATGATTTAACTAATAATAATCGCTATCTCTCAAAAATCCTCTAAAAAGGCTAATGTAGAGACGTAGCAGTGCTACGTCTTTATAGTCCAGATGCAAAAAACCTCGGGTACCAATCCGAGGTCTATTAAAAAAACCAAATGTCGATAATATTAATAGAGATTTTGAAAGTCTCAATTTCTTAATTCACTCCCAAGCCGTACAAACTAGGCTTTTGTGAAGTTATGTAAATAATTTTAATGAAATCGTTACAAAATGTCAATCAGGCTTGACACTGATTTTTTTTGTGTGGAAATAACAAAGTCTAAGTAAATTACTTAGGAAAAAGGGGTGGAGGATTAGCAGATTGGGAGATGGGGAGACAACTATCAATTACCAACTATCAACTATCAACCATCAACCATCAACTAACTCTTGAATAACAGTTGCAACATGGTCTGGAATTTCTGTTACCAAATGGAAAGGAAATTCATTGCTAGAAGCAAGTTGAGCATAATCTGGAGTGAGAAATACTTTGTATTTATCTGCGTCTGGTGTTAATTGAGCAGCAAAAGCCAAAACAATCGCTTTGACAAATTCGCGAATATCGGCAGCTTGTTCCCCGATAACTTCACCACCGCTTAAAGGAGTATTGGGTTTTCCTGTTTGATCAACAGTCGCGATGGGATCTTTGACGCTTAAATGGGTACCCCCAACTATACCAACTAACCATTTCGGAGAGGGAATCTTGCGGAAGCCGATTATTTGTTCGGTTAAAGCGGGGGTGGTTTTATCTGCCGAACTTGCTAATACCAAAGTAGGAATTTCTACTGATGCTAAACCTGTTTCACCAAACATTAAGGAACTTGTTGGATTCATCGCGACTATACTTTTTACTCTTTTGTCGCGTAACTGATAGCTCTTTTCTGGTAATTCCTCGGCTATACACTGGATACCTTGTCCAAAACTTAAAGTAGCCAAGTTACCTTTACAGCGTTGTTTGAGGCTTTCTGGCTGCAAACGCGCTCCAGCTATTGATAAAGCCGTACCACCACCGAAAGAATAACCTACTACCATGACTTTATGAGTTGCAAGTTTATTTTGTAGGGTATGATTCGCTGTTTGATTGAGCTTTTCTAATTCATCGATCACAAAACTGATATCTTGAGGACGATGCAAAAATTCTTGCGGTTTTAAAAGTCTAGTTTTACCCTGTATAGCAGCGTTATTATTTGCTTGGTTGCTACCGGGATGCTCCAAAGCTGCAACTACAAAACCATAAGATGCGAGATGTTTTGCTAAGTAACGCAACTCAGTACGAACTGAACCAAAACCGTGAGTAAATACGATAACTGGTTTCTCATCACTCGCAATATCTGACCAATATATATCAACGGGAAGGTTTCTACTTCTGCTTTCGTCGTTCAAATTTAATGTCAGTTCTTCAACCTTACCGCTTCCCGGTTGGGTAGCATCCATTGGTAGTGAAATTTGGGGTTTTCTACTCGTAAGTTGAGGTGTAATTGCACTCATAAACTGTTGAGTTTGCCAAAATGCTGTATTTAAACTTTTGAATACTCTAAATGCTTGAGATAAATTGATTTCTAAATTTTTGCTCGGATAAGCTGTAATAAAAGACAGCAATGAAAATCCTGTAGGTTCGCTCGCTGCTAACTCTAAACTTGCTCTGAGGGCTTTTGCTCCTACCTCGTCTTCTTGGTGGATTACGCTGGCTAAATCTTTCAAAATTGTTGTCCCAATTTGAGTATTTAGTAAATTACTCATGGTCACAACATTGATGGGAATTTTCGTTATCAACGCTTTCACAATCAAATTACGTTGTTCTTCTGATAAGCGGTTGGTGTATGTTTTAAAACTACTAGGAAATATACCCGTTTGTGCGACTTGCTCTAATTGTGCGATCGAAATCGATTCCGCAAACGAACCATAACGGACTACTACGGTTTCTGTTGTTTGTAATGGTTTTTTAATTAACTGTGCAATCATCAATGTACAAAATATATTTACAAATATCTTCAAACCTCTTCGACTATATTTCATATATACTTATACGTTTTTTATGATTGACTACGCAATAATACGTATAAAACACTGAAATAATATCTAGCTAGAGTTTAGTTTTAACTTAATATTCTATGGGTGACAACAAGATGCAAAGCCTGGGTTCCAAAAAAAAATTAAAATATATCGAAAGCTACAAATCTGGTTCCATACCTATACAGGAAGATTCAGGAAAAAATTAATAAATTAATGTGAACTCGGTAAATGTAATCCGACAATTACAAATTTCAGATAAAAACTCGACTTCTCACCCTACAAAACATCAAGTTTTCTCAGGTTCTTCTTTTTAGCGGACAACTATTTCTCATAACTATACTCGACAATAATTTCAGAAAATTAATATATGTAAATATTGACATTTAAGCGAATCCTTAATTAATATATTTAAGTAATTACTTAACTATTGCTGAAAAGAGGAATTTTTGCTCAACCTACTTCTAGGTAAGTTTTTACAGACATTAATCGATAATTGATATGAGCCGACAATCCGTAAGCGCAGATGTTTTTCAAGTAATTGCAGATCCAACGCGGAGGAAAATATTAGATTTATTGTGTGAGAAAGGGGAACAACCTGTCAAACAGCTAGCTGAACCGTTTGCGATGAGTTTACCAGCGATTTCTCAGCATCTACAGATATTGTGCGAGGCTGACTTAGTAGAAATACGTAAGTCAGGGCGACAAAGATTGTATACGCTAAAACCAGAAAAGTTAAAGCAAGTCTCACATTGGGTTGCTAATTATGAACTATTTTGGCAGCAAAAACTCGACGCTCTTAGCGATTATTTGGAGGAAAATTCATGCTCGGATTAAGCAAAGAAATATTCTATCCCTATTCACCTGAACGAGTTTGGCTCTTATTAACTAACAGTCGCACTTTGGCTAAATGGTTGATGGAAAATGACTTTGAGCCGCGAGTTGGGTGTAAATTTTGTTTTTACAGTCAATCTTTGCCGGGAATAGATACAAATATTAGGTGTGAAGTAATTGAAGTTGACGAGCCAAATCGTCTGGTTTACACCTGGCAAGATTGTATGATGAGTCAGTCTTCTATCGTAATTTGGACGTTGAAAGCTGTGGAAGGTGGTACGCAGTTACGTTTGCAACATCGAATTCGGGAAACTGCTTTTACTGCTGTAAGAGAGTCAGTCTATTCTCAAAGGCAATCTCGATACATCAAAGCATCCGATAGCTTTATTCTTGCATCTTATTTAAACGGTGGATGGGAGAAAAAACTTTGCGATCGCTTACCATTCGTTTTGGGTGAAACGAGCAGCGTTTAATTATTTACTTCTCGTTGCAAATCAAAACATGAGAGACGTTGCAGTGCAACGTCTTTACAAAAATACCTGGTAATATGACAAAACAAAACCAAGAGTTTTTAGAATTAGCTGGTGTACCTGTAATAGTACATCCACCTGCAAATCCCAGTTTACCCGCTCCGCTTATCGTTTTGTGGCACGGTTTTGGGATACCTAATAGTGAGGAGTTGCTTGCGGAAGTTTTACCGTTGGAAGAGGTGCAAGCTTGGAAAGCATATCTGGGATTACCTTCATTTGGTAAACGTTTACCCGCAGGTGGAATTGATGAGATTGAGCGACGATACATGGAAGATTTCCTATTAAAGTTGCTGTTACCGACAAGCGAACAAGCAATGCAAGAACTACCAAATGTTATAGAAGCATTGCTTGCAAAATTTCCGATTGATCACAAAGAAGAAATTGGTTTATTTGGTTTCTCCGCTGGTGGTTTAGCAGTTTTGCTGACTTTGCTGGAAAGCTCTGTAGCGATTAAAACTATTGTTTTAGCTGGTGTAACTAAGGATTTAGTATCAATAGTAGATGGCAATGAACGCGCAAAAAAACAACTTCATCCGGAATTAAACGAAGAGCAAATAAAATATCGCTGGAGTGAAGCATCAGAGTTAGCGAAAAAACGTTTAGATTTTATTGCTCGTGCGTCGGAAATTGTTAAACGTCAACCAATTCCGGCAATATTATTTGTACATGGTTCCCAAGATGAGGTTTTTGCGGTGAATCAAATCGAGGAATTATATGCAGCTATTGCCCCATATTATTCCCAAACTAATCAATCTGAGCGTCTGTGTCTACAAACTTTTGAGCATTTAGGACATGATATAAATTTAGAAGCAGCTAAGAATTCACCCGAATTACAGCAGGATATAGCCGAACTTCAACAGGTTGTAACAGCTTGGTTCGTTAAACATTTGTCATCAAAGACTTGAATCATGAAAATTCTGATTATCGGTGGAACTAATTTTATCGGTCCCTTTTTAGTTCGTCATCTGCTAACTATGGGACACGATATTACCTTATTTCATCGGGGAAAAACGAAGGCAGAGTTACCTCAAAACGTAAATCAATAAATTTGTAGTCTTTACATTAGACATCTGGTGGAAATTAATTATGCGTCATCCAGAAACCTTGTAGAGACGCGAAATTTCGCGTCTCTACATTCTTTTTCGGAGATGTCTATTATTTTCCAGCCTTATTCAACTGACGTTGAACTTCTTTAACTGCTGTATGTGCATTCACCAAACCATTACCAAAGAAGTATTGCTCCATCGAAACTCCAGGAGGAATTTTACCTAGTAATAATAGAACCTTGTACAACTCTTTTTCTGCATCAGAAACAGTTAATCCATCATAAGAGGCTGTCTGTTTAAGAATGGAAATAATCTGTTCTCTGGTTAAACGTCGTTGGGGATCTTCTCCTTTCATCAACGCTATGACTCCCGCTACCATTGGTGAAGCGAAAGAAGTTCCTTCTGCTCGGATATATTTACCTTTAGTATCAAGTGCTGAACCCCAAGGAGCGGATGGTTGTAAAATTATTCCTTGCCAAAACTGATCTATTCCTGTACCTCCGGTAGTGAGAATTCCACCATTTAAGCCAATTTTTTCGATGGAAGTATCTCCACCAGGAGCGACTACCATCAAACCATTACCAAAATTGCTGTAAGGTGCGCGATATCCATTAATGTTAGTAGCACCAACTGCAATTACTCCTTTGATAGCAGCAGGAAAACCTACTTCAAAATCTGTTTCATTACCAGCAGCAGCAACAATTACTAAATGAGGATTTTTACGATAAGCACGAGTAATCGCATTTTGAATCTCTACACTTGGTAAATAACTACCAAAACTCATATTTATGACATCTGCACCTCTAGCTACTGCATAGTCAATTCCTTCTACGATGTGAGAAATTTCGCAGCCAATTTTACACACCGTAACAGGTAAAATTTTTGCTTTAGGAGCAACTCCAACTATTCCCAATTCATCTTGAGAATGTGCAGCAATTATCCCACTGATCCAAGTACCATGAAAAAAACTAGCTGTTTCCATACGAATATAGTTACGTATTTCCTCAGCAATTTGTTTTTTACTATAGAGAGGGTTATTGCTCTTGATAATAAACGTGTAATACTTATATTTTTCTAGTAATGCATCATCAGGTAAATGAAATGTATTTTGGAAAATGGGACGAAGTACTGAGAGTTCTTTTTCATTTATGCGGGTATCTGCATCGTTATCAACAAAATCCCAACCGTGTTTTTCATCTTTGAGCTTATTTTTTACTTCATCACCGACTGTGTAAATATTGTTAATTAAGTCTGGATGATTCCACTGTACAACATTATCTAAGACTGCAATAGTAACTCCTTTCCCAGCATGGGAATTCTGCCAAGCTTCTGTTGCGCGAATGTCACTACGTGGTAGAGATAAATGAGAGCTTTTATACAAATATTCATGCAAACATTTATCTAGATTATCAGCGAACTTAGCCAAACAAACTCTTAAAGGATTGCTATTGAGATACCATTGTTGCGGAAGTAGATTAGTTTGAAATACAGTTTTCGTTTCAAGTTGATTTGCAGGTGCTTCAGTTTTTTGAGAAATTTCTTTATTTCGTAGGTGAATAAAGTTAGGTGTTGCTGATTTTATTCCTTTAACTTGATTAAGTTGATTGGCAATTTTGAGAATATTTGTTCCTGACTCAATTTTTGATTTGACTATATAGTGATTTGTACTGAAGCGTAGAGGACGAATAATTTCTAAGTTCTGTTGCTCTAGAATTACCTGCTTTTGGCTTGAGGAAAGTTGTTCATCCAAATTAACAATAATCTCGTTTGGTAGTATTATTTGTTCAGTATGTCCGCGTCTAGAAAGTACTGGTAAAGTGCTATCTACATAACCTTTTTGATTGACTTGCAATTGCATTATGGTAGGATTAGCATTATCCGCAGATAATTTCATTAAGGCATAATCTCTACCCAAAGGTTCCACTTCTACTTTTGATACGTTTTGATTGCTGCTTAAGTCTTGTTGAAGTTTTAAATATAATGGTAAAGTTGTACTTTGCGTAACCGTTGTTTTGAAAGCAATAGCAATAATATCATCTCGCTGCTTCAAAGGAATTTTTTGCCCGTAATAAGTATAAAAAAGTTCGTTTTCTTCTTGAGATTGTTCGATAACTAGAGTGTCTGCTCTCACACTATCAATACCTATTAGCATCCATAAACCGCTCGTCAAGAGAATACCAGACAACAAACGTTTCATACTACGGGTACCTCGCAGATGGGTTGTAAATACAAGTACTTAGTAATAGTTAGTACTTGTAATTTGACTATACTCTGTATGCTGAGGTATTTGATGTGCGAAAAAGCACTATTAATCTCCAGTTAAATTTGATTTTATTAATTATTAATAAATAATCAAAACATTTTTATAGTTGTTGATTTTTCGGTACATTCTCTGAAAAATAATCCAAAAAATAACTCTTGAGGGTACTTTTCATCAGGTAATTATTTCTTGTAAGATGCAATTAATATCACCTATATCAATGGTAATCTAATGACAGAAACTTATATATCAAAAGTCAATGTTGACTTATGGAAACAAGAAGTGACACTGGAATGGACGGGACCGAATGCAGCAGCACAGCAAAAAGGTCCTTATCATTGTACCCCCGGTGAAGGGATGGCTGGTATAGATTGCGACGACGTTGCAACCAGTAAAAAAAGAGGAACAAATTGTACTCCCAAAGGTGAATTTGCGGTAATTCGTCACGAACGTCGTTTTAGCCAGTTTCCCGAAGCAGAATGGGTGACACGTTTTCAAGATGATGCACGGGGAATTGCACTTCATTACTATCCACGGGTTCCTGAATTCCCTGACTCTAATGGATGCGTTCGCATTGGCAATTTAGAAGTAGCAAAACGAATTCATGACAATACTAAACCCGGAAAATCAATTGTCAGGGTATATGGAGAACTACGACCAAATTTTAATAATACATTGAAGAAGGGAGCCAACGGTCGGGATGTAAAAAAGCTTCAGCGTCAGTTAGCGAATAAAGGATATAATGTTTCGGTTGACGGTGATTTTGGTCCGAAAACAGAAGCGATAGTTAAACAGTTTCAAAAAGATAAAGGACTGTTATCTGATGGAATATGTGGTCGTCAAACCTACGGGACACTATTTGCATAATATCAAAGTTTAGGGAGTATTTAAATTGCGATATGCCCCTTGGACATCGCTGGAGGCATCGCAATCTTTTCGATAAGATTATTTTTATCGGAAGCGATTATCGGGGAAAGATGATTATCAAGCATTTACCACAGGGATGTATTGTCCGCAAAGCTACATCTAATGATGCTTTATCAATTCGCTGGTTAGTATTAAAGGCAAAACTCGACCCTACTCAATTAAAATGGCAGCAATTTTGGTTAGTTGAATGCGATAGTAATGTAATAGCTTGCGGACAGTTGCGTAATTTTAGAGAAGCTCAAGAACTTGGTAGTTTAGTTGTAGCAAAAAACTGGAGAAATCGCGGTTTGGGAACTTTTCTCACGCAACATTTGATTAATCAGGCGACTCAACCACTGTATTTGGAATGTTTGGGTAATAAATTAGTTAATTACTATCAAAAACTTGGCTTTCAACAAATTGATTTTCAAGATTTACCAGTATCTCTTAAAAGTAAATTTAGGTTATCTCAATTGGGTAAACAATTAATTGGAGTTCCTGTAACTTTTATGAATAAAGCTGGCGGTTAAAACCGCGCCTACACACCCAAAGTCCACCTACGTGGACTATATCCGTGTAGGTGGGTTTTGCCTGGATAGCAGCCGGATAAAAATTATTAATTCGGTTAATTAGGTGTTGCTAAACTACCGCTACCCTGCAATAAAGAATCAGTAACATTAACAATTAATTGTGCTGCACCTGTAAAAAAATTACGTTCAATATTAGCAGGAGTATCGCTTGGTTGATGATAATAATAACTGCGTAAATTTGCCGTGTCAGTAACTAATAAAGCACCGATTCCTTGCAGCCAAAATGGTGCGTGGTCACTACGTAAAACATCTGGAGTAAATACACCTTTGAGGGGAACTGGTAAAGTAAATACTGGTGGTAATTTAGATGAATTATTAATATTATTCTCAACATTCTCAACATTATTAAAGACATTAATTAATGGTAAATGTTCCGTATCACCTACCACTGCTAAAAAATCACCTTTGTCACTAATTGGAGTTATCGGTAAACCGGAGGGAGATTTCTGACAACCGGATGTATAGCAAGCGTAACCCACCATATCTAAAACAACTACACCGCGCAAATTTTCTAAACGTGCTGGATTATTCACAAAAGCACGACTACCTAATAAACCAGCTTCTTCCTTATCGAAAAATGCTAATTGCAAAGTTCGAGGAGTCGAACTAGAACCGAAAAGTCGAGCAATTTCGAGTAATACCGCAACACCGCTAGCATTATCATCAGCACCAGGAGAATTCAAAACGGTATCGTAATGTGCTGCAATTAGGATTGATCCAGCATTGCGATCGCGACCTTGTTTTTCTGTGAAAATATTAACACCTGTGGGGAATTCTTCTAAAGCGGGTTCCCAACCCAGTTTTTTTAATTCCTTGGTAATATAATCTCGAGTACGTCTGCGTTCTGCATCTGTAAAACGCTGAAAACTCAACTTTTGCACATTAGCAAATAATCGTTGTGAATCAACTTGAGGAGGATTAATAGCTACTGTTTGAGGTTCTTTTTTTGGTAATGGAGTTTCTATTTGAATATTATTAATAACAGCAGTTTCTTCTGGTTGACTAAAAAATTTATCGCCGAATAATATCGCAACAGCAACACCAACTATTATTAAAATTATAAATATAAGATTTTTTTTCATAAATTACCAACTAATAATTATTTGAAATTGGATTACATCAATTATGACAACAATCACAGAAGTCGGGTTTTAAGGATAACTATCCGTAATCACAAAAAATAGTCATAAAAACCCGACTTCTTACCCCAGGATAAATTGAAGTTTTACAACTTCTCACTCCTCCCTACTCCCTAATCTTAAAACAGTGAACAGTGTTAGCGCAGCGTGACGCGGCAGCGTCATACAGTAAACACTCTTAGTATGGTGAGGGATTTAAACTAATACAGAAGACGCCGACCACCTTCTTTGTGAGGGACTTAAACCCGCTTGTATAAACGTTACTGATAACTGATAACTGATAACTGATAACTGTTAAAACCTTCTTTGATACTCAATAACAGCACGATTATCATCATCGAAATTAGTCGAACCACGAAGACGAATGTTATCCTTTAAACTGTAATTAATACCCCATTGAAATGGGTCATCTGCGGTCAAAAGTTTTAAAGCGGAAATCGAAATTCTATTGGTAATATCGACTCCAGCTTCTGCTGCTAATTCCACACTTGAACTGCTTTTTCCTGCTTCGGGATTATCGGAAATAATAGTTGGAAATATTCGCAGTTCGTTTAAACCAAAAGCAGTGCCAATTTGGTCAAAAGTTGTTTGAAAATTACCTAAAACAGCAGAACCTGCAATATTAAGTAATCCCACAGTAGAATTACCTCTTCCTTCACCATCATATCCGCCACCTAATAAAGCCACAATTTCTGTTTCGCTACGTGCGGGACTACTTTTTAACTCCAAGTTTTCGTTGAGTTTACTTGCGAAACCATTGACAATTGCATCTACACGAACTGTTTCTAAAGCTGCTAAACCTGTTGCATTTTTACTAAAATCAGAACTTTGAATTACATCTAATACTTTAGCAAATAAACTAATATCTAAAATTGGGTCGCGGGGTTGATTTGCTCTAAATGTGGCGGTATTGTTTTCACCACGAGCCAGATTAAACTGGGTAGTAAATAAGTTGACTCCTCCTTTTTTTAAGTTTAAAGTTCCTACTGGTACGGGATTACTAAATGTACCATTTACATTCAAATTTCCAGTTGCTTCAATACTAATAATTGGCGGACGTTCTACTTTTACTTTTTTACCCAAAGTTAATTGTAAATTATTAAATTTACCTCTAGTATTTTCATTATTATTAATTTGTTTAGCTACTTTTACACGTTCAATTCCTTTATTGCTAACAATCGCATTATTAGTGTCATTTTCGGGTAGCAATACTAAACCGTTATCTAAATTGACATTACCACTAATAACCGGATTCAAAGCAGAACCTTTAATCATGACGTTACCTGCAACACCACCTTGATAAAGTCCTTTGAGGTTTACTGCTAATTTATCTAAAGTGACGGAAAGTGGATTTTGAATTTGAATCAATTGGTCATCATATACAGGAATTTGACCTTGGGCTACCACTTTACCCTTACTAAAGTTTCCTTGCAGATTTTCTACTCTTATCGTGTCAAAATCAAACTTGACTTCTCCGGTTACATTTGTTAATTTCTCAGGTAAAGCTTGAGCGGAAAATATGGCATTATTCAGAGTAGCATTTCCTTCTAATATTGGTTTATCTAAAGTTCCGCGTACTGTTAATTTAACTTCTCCTTCACCTTGTTCAAAGGTTGCTTGATTAGTAAACAAATTTAATACCGCTAATCCCTCATTTTTAACATTTACATCTAATTTAATTTGATTACTTTCGGGTGTTACTGAAGCAAAAGGTAATTTGTAAGGAATATTCCCGTTAATCTCAACTGGTTGAGAATTTTCAACCATTACGTTACTAGCAAAATTCAAGCTTCCGTTAATATAACTGAAACTAGCTGCTGCTGATTCGACTCCTTGTTGATTTAATGTTCCATCGCTAATTGTTAATTCTCCTTTGGTTAAAGGATTTGCAATACTACCGGCTATTGCTGCTTTTGCATCCAGATTTCCTGTTAAACCAATTGGTAAATTAACAAAGTTATTAAGTAGTTCTATCGGAAAATTATTGACTTGTAAATTACCGAATTGTTCATCACCACCAATTGTACCGCTAAAGCTAAATAGTCGATTAGTTGATTCGATTCGTAATGGTGTTAATCTTAAAATTCCGTTTTCAAACGCACCTTGAGCAATTACTTGTTTTGCATTATAACGGTTTGGATCTTCTTCGGGACCCCAACTAAAGTTTTCACCTTGAATATTAAATTGTGTGGCTAATTCTTTATTTTCATTAGTATCTACGCTCACTTCCGCATTGAAAGTACCTTGCAAATCTGCTAATTCTGGAAAAATAGTAGCTTCACGTCGCTGTTGTTTTTGCAATGCTAATAATCTTTTGATTTCTGAAAAGCGTCGTAATTGAGTTGATAAAGATTGATTTGGTAGACCTATTGCAATGGTTTCTAATTCACTTGCTTTACCATAGGTAGGTTCTTCAAAATTACGCTGGATATCTTCTAATTCATATATTTGTAAAGCCATTAATACATCTTGGACTTTTCCTTGTTTGATGTTTAATTTACCTTGAATTTGCGGTTCTTTAGTTAAGTTATTTACTCTACCCGCAATCATATAACTACTTTCACCTTTGCTAAATTCTCCTTGATTAATCACAAAATTATCATCATTGTAGCTAAACTTGGCAACTAATTTATCGCCTTTTAAACGACCGATTTCTGGATTTTTAATGGCGATATTTCCCGAAGCTGTAGCAAAAGTTTTTTGATTAATTTGTAAATTTCCGTCGAAGGTTCCAGCAATTTTACCAGAACCAAGATAGCGATTAACTGGTAAAGGTATTTTTAATAACTGTAAAGGGAATTGATTGACATTGAGTGCTAAAATATCACCTTGGGATTGACCGGAAGCAAATGTTTCACCACGTTTAATTAAGAAAGATTCTGGTCGATTATTACTATTTAATTTAACTGCAATTTGGTCTTGTTTACCCGCAAGGTTCAATTGTAAACCTTTTGCGGATTGTGATTGGATGCTTCCAGTTAAAGTTGGTTCAAAAGCTATATCATTAATTACAAAATTTCGTAGTGCTATTTTTCCTACTACATTTGGTAAAGGCAGTTTACCAGTAATTTTGCCGTTAAAATCAACTTTACCGGCTACATTTACTACATTGGGAATTTTTAGAGGTAACTGTTCTAAATTATAATTACTAGCTTGAACATTCAAATTTAATTGCGTAATTTCCGGTATTCGGTCAGCTTTTGCATTGGCTAAAATATCACCACTAATATTCAAACCCGGTGCAGTTGCTTTTTCAATGTTTAACTTATTTCCAGTCCAAGCGATGACTGCATTTATTGGTTGTTCAAATCCGGGAACTCCTTGGGATAACTGCACTTCACCAGCAGCATTTAAGTTCGCTAAATTTGGATTTTTCAAGTTCCCTGTAACTTGTAAATTACTGCTAATTTTACCTTGTAAGCCTTGGTTTAATCTGTTTAATTCAACACCAGCAGCTTTTACCGCAGCTTGATAGCGTCCTTTATTAACTAAAATATTCGACGCTGTAATATTACCACCACCGGCATTTATTAAAGCATTCCCCGAAGCAGTTAAATCTTCAAAGGAATTGATCGAACCAGCAATATTAAATTTACCTGTCAATCTTCCTGGAAATGACTTGGGAATTTGTGGTGATAACTGCTGTATATCTAAATTATTTGCATCAACTTGTGCTTGATACTTACCGTTATTCACCACAATATCCGATGCTGTAATCCTACCACCACCAGCATTTATCAAAGCACTCCCAGATACAGTTAAATCTTCAGGAGATTTTACCGAACCAGCAACATCAAATTTCCCGGTTAACTTTCCGGGAAATGAATTGGGAATTTGTGGTGATAACTGCTGTAACTCTACATTATTCGTTGCTATCTTGGCTCGATAAAATCCTCTGGCAAACTGAATATCACTCGCTCGAATCAAACCAGCAGCAGTATTTAAATTTCCTTGACCAGAAATTATTAAACTTTCTGGTGTAAAGGAATTTAACGCACCAGCAACCTTAAATTTACCCGTCAATCTTCCTGAAAACGACTGGGGAACCTGGGGTGATAAATCCTTAACTCGGACATTATTTGCAGCTACTTGAGCTAAATAAACCCCGTCTTTAACCTGAATCTGATTCGCATTAATAATACCATCTGCGGTATTTATTCTCGCTTGACCTGTCGCGACTATACTTTCCGGTTCAAAGGAATCTACCGCACCAGCAACATCAAATTCCCCCGTTACTCTTCCTTTCACAAACTGCGGTATTTGCGGAGATAATTGCTGTAATTGCAAGTTATTTGCCTTGACTTGCGCTAAGTATACACCATTACTAACTTGGATGTTATTCGCCGTAATTCTTCCCCCAGGCGTAGCTAAACTTGCATTACCTTGAACAACCAAGGTTTTGGTATCAAAATTATTTGTATTACCCGATACTTGAAACTTGCCATTCAAAGGAGCATTAACAGGTAAATTAGAATCTTTTAACAAACGTCCTACTTGAACCCCAGAAGCTACTAACTCAGCGGAAAACTTTTGCTCGTCAAACTTCACAGAATTAACTGCAACAGTACCCCCAGCAACTGCAATATTGGCATTTTCGGTACGAACTTGAGCAATTTTAAACGGTGTCGAACTTCCCGAAATAATCACTCGACCGTTAAAATTAGCGCTATCTAAATTTACTTTTTGTAACTGCTCTTGATTGATCGGGGAACGCCGATCGCCGCAGGCTCCGCCGTTGCACGGCGGAGTACCGGCGATTAACTGATTGACTTTTATACCTTTAGTATCCGCTACAGCCTGCCAGCCCTGTTGATTCCAACTACCATAAGCCAAAGCCTTACCACCAGCCACAGACAAAGCAACATTACGGAATGAGAAACTTCTTTCGCGATTCACAATTACTTCACCCGTTGCTGGATAAGTCGCTTGTGGAGCATTAAATTTAACGAATGTATTAATATTTTCAGGATTTCCACGGAGATTAACTGTAGCTGCGACGGTACCCACTTGCAAACCAGGTGTAGGGATATTGTAAATCTTAGCTAGACTATCTCCTGGTGCATTACTTGTGCGGAAATTAAAATCAACTTGGGACTTGCGATTAAGATTATCATCGCCGATGAGAATTTTACCATCGCCTCGAACTTCACCGCCGACAGCAGCAATACCGCGAATATCTGTAAATGTTACCGTCGAATCAGCACTGACAAAATCAAACTTAGTACTAGCGCTTTTAAATTTAACTTGATCAACAATTCCTGGCTTAACAGTAGCAACAGTACCCGAAAGAATCGGTCGAGTAATAGCCCCTCTGAGAGTCAAATCGGCTTTAACGACTCCACCAACGGGTAAAGGTGATTGAACATCAAGACTTTGTAAAGTATCGTTGACGCTGGCTGCGTTGACACGAGCGGTCAAATTGTAACCTGTTTGCAAATCAATGGTACCACCACCGCTCAAAGGAATTTTACCGTAACTGGTGATTACATCATTGAGTCCGATTTTTGTGCCATCAAACTTTAACATTCCTTGAGAATTAACCAGTGGTTTTGGCATTCGGGGTATTGTCAAAGTCAACCCTTCTACGTGAGCGCTGCCGTATAACAAAGGCTGTATTTCTTCTCCTGGCAATTTAACCTGTAAATCGCCATTTATCCGCCCACCTTGGAACTTAACTGGTAAATTGACAATAGGTGTAACTTCATCCGTGAATAAATCTTTTGCCTGTAACTGTAAATTACCCGTTTTATTTTTAATATCTATCCTTCCCGTCGCGGAAATACTACCAGTACGTCCCGGTTGTCCCCCAACTTCAAACCGAACTAGCTGATAATTATCGATAAATTTTGCATAACCATTGAGGTCTGAAAAAACTACCTTTGGGGAAGTAACTTGCCGATTCTCCACAAACGGCATTAATGCTAGATTACCATTACGCAAACGAACCTCATCCACATCGATCGCGATCGCTCCTGGTTGATCGGGTAAAACAATTTTAGTATTAATCCAGCGCCCCTGTTGGTCTTGCTCAACATAGCCAAGGGGGTTGACTAAAGTTACATCTAGTTTTAATCTACGATGAAACAGTAATTGTAGTGGGTCAAACCCGACTTCTACAGCATCAGCTTTCACCTGGTCAGGGTCTGTTGCTGTGGCTGGAATAGCCGAAGCTCCAAACCTAACTCCAGATAGTGAAAAACCTTCGACTTTTCCCAACTGTAGCGGACGGTCAATAATAGTAGTAAGATTTTTTTCTACTAAAGGAGCTAAATCTTTCTGAATAAAACTCTGTATTCGCCAAATACCAGCGACAGTTCCCACAAGGGATAATCCGCTCAAAGCCAATCCACCACGATTAAGTATCTGTAACAAAACACGCTTGCGATTTGCGGATTTAGATTTTTTTTCAGTAGAAGAGAAATTGGTCATTTTATATTACTTCTGACTGTAGCCGATGCAACAAATACATAAGTAAACTAGCTAGCGCGTAGCTTACAGTGATTTATATAAGGATAACTTTCCGACTCAAAACCGAAAAAGTCTCGAATTTGAATTTTAAAAAACAACAAAATTGGTTTAACCCAGTTGTAGCAATAATTTCAAACAATCCTGCGCCACACAATTAAAATTGAAACGTTACCGGGGTTAAAGCAATAAATATTTGTATACCTGTTGATATTAGCGCCAAAATAAAAGTGCATTCAGGAAAATCTTAAGAAAGGGAGAATTATTATCTAAAAATTTCCTCAAGTGCATCCTACGAACTTTAATATAGATAGAACCCAAACAAAAGGACAGGTGATTACAGATGGGGCGCGTTTTTGTGTTACTCTTTAATGCCCGTACAGAAAATGAGGGAATTCATACAGTCCGGATTGGCGATCGCAATAAGGTGTTGATGTTTGAATCCGAAGACGATGCTACACGTTTTGCGTTAATGCTCGAAGCCCAAGATTTTCCTTCTCCCGCAGTCGAACCAATGGATAGGTCAGAAATAGAGCGTTTTTGCGAAAGTGCTGATTATGATTACGAACTCGTTCCTACCGACGGTGATTTAGTTGTTCCTCCAGAACAAAACGTCGATCAAACAGATTGGAATGAAGCAGGTTCAACTTTCAGCGAACCAAAAGCCGAAGAAAAAGGAGAAATGTCAAATTCCGAACTAGACAATATCCGTCGCAAACTGGAAGGATTACTGTAAAAATTGATTGGTCATTTGTCATTTGTCCTCGGACGAAGGGCAAATGACAATGACAATAAATCAAGGATAAAAAACACATGGCATTGCAAGAGCGCGGACACTTACTAACCGAACAAGTTAATCCCGATAGTCTAAATTTAGACCAATTAACTAGCGTCGAATTTGTCGAACTGTTTAATCGTGAAGACGCAAAAGCTGTTGCTGCGGTAGCTGCGGCAAAACAAGACTTAGCAAAAGCGATTGATTTGACAGCCCAAAGTCTTCAAAAAGGTGGACGCTTGTTTTACGTAGGTGCGGGTACTTCCGGTAGATTGGGTGTATTAGATGCTGCTGAATGTCCGCCGACTTTTTGTACTCCTCCCGAACTAGTCCAAGGTATAATTGCTGGTGGTGCTGGTGCATTAGTACGTAGTTCTGAAGACTTAGAAGACCGCGCTGAAGACGGTGCAGCTACAATCGCTCAACGAGAAATTACTCAGCTTGATGTCGTCGTAGGTATTACCGCAGGTGGAACCACTCCCTTTGTCCACGGTGCGATAAACGCAGCTAACAGCCGTGGTGCTACCACAATATTTATCGCTTGCGTTCCATCGGAGCAAGTCAGTATCCAAGTAGACGTTGATATTCGTTTGCTTACAGGGCCAGAAATACTAGCTGGTTCCACTCGTCTGAAAGCCGGTACAGCCACCAAATTAGCATTAAATATACTTTCTACCGGCGTAATGGTAAAACTTGGTAAAGTGTACGGTAATCGCATGGTAGATGTCGCAGTCACAAATCAAAAGTTACGCGATCGCGCTTTACGAATTTTGCAAGATTTAACTTCTTTGAGTCGTGAAACTGCTGACATTTTACTAGAACGTAGCGGCAAATGGGTAAAATTAGCAGTTTTGATGCACGAAACAGGTTTGGACAAAGAACAAGCCGATAAACTGCTCTTGCAGCATCAAGGAAATCTCAGAGAAGCAATTCAAGCAGAAAATTAAATTTGTTGCAACCGCTTGTAGAGACGTGAAATTTCACGTCTCTCAATTTTAATTATCTATAAAACCAGATAAAACGAGATTTTTTACGTGCTATTACTTACTATAAATCCAAAAATATCACAATATAATTGATAATCTTTGGTAAACAATTTAATTGATAATGTAAGCTAAAATCCGTACAAACAAGAGAATCCCAAAAAAACAAAATCAGAATAAACACGGATTTTATTATACTGTGAAGAGTCTAAAATTATATGTAACTATTGGGTGCATCCTCGTATTGGGGTATAGCAATTCTTGAAATGATTAGTGGAATGTTAACAAATATATAAAATAAGATAGAAATTCTATGAATAGAATTTTTCTATATTCCTATAAATGTATATTGTAAATGTTCTCGGTCTTAAACAAGAAACGTTATTAACCACTACATCAAATTAGGGTCGCTATCCGGAGTCGGTTTGCTTATTGGATTCCATTCAATCAAGTATCTCCTGAATAGCTGTATAGCTATTTTGGACTTTTAAGGGAAGACCTATTAACAAAGGGAATAAAGTATGAGCCATCCGGAAATGATGGTATCGAGTCAATTGCTCGATGAATTTAAAACTTGTACTCGATTACAATACAGTGGCAAATTAAACATCAAAAGTTCCAAAGGGAATAAATGGGTTTTTTACTACCGATTGGGTCGTATAGTTTGGGCAACTGGAGGGACCCATCCCTTCCGACGCTGGCGCAGACACATGACTCAACATTGCCCGGATATTGATATTGACAATATGGAGTTAAATTCCACAGAAATATCAATCTCAAATGATTATTGGGATTATAGACTGCTGGAAATTTTACATGAAAAGCAGAAAATCAAGCGCGAGTATATTAACTCTGTTGTAGAAAGAACTATCGCAGAGCTGCTGTTTGATTTAGCTCAACAAGCACATTTTAATCAAATTCAGTGCGATCGCAGTGCTGATGTGATATTGGAAGCGCCGATGAGCTTTACAAGTGCAGATATGTCTCTGAAGTTCATGGAAGACAGTTGGAAAAATTGGTCTGAAGCCGGTTTGGCAAATTTTTCTCCCGATTTGGCTCCAATTCTCCGCAGAGCCGAACAGTTACAGCAAATGGTAAGTCCAGCTGTCTACAAAAACTTTGTGAATTTGATGAACGGGAAATACACCCTGCGGGATTTAGCCGTCAAAATGAAGCAAAGTCCCTTACCTATAGCTCGTTCATTACTACCTTACGTCCTCAAAGGAATCGTCGAACTGATCAAAGTCCCCGATTTGCCCTTCAAAATAGGTGAGAGTCAAAATATACCGATAGTGGAACCGGAACCGGAACCACCTAGTGGTCTATTGATAGCTTGTGTAGATGATAGTCCTCAAGTCTGTCAGATGCTCGAACAAATTCTTGTTCCTCAAGGACTAAGGTTTATTAAAATTCAAGACCCCGTGCAGGCTTTACCAGTTTTGATTGAAAATAAACCAGACTTAATTTTCTTAGATTTGGTGATGCCAGTTGCTAGTGGTTACGAGATTTGCGCTCAATTGCGCCGGATTTCAGTTTTTACAAACACACCAGTAATTATTCTTACGGGCAGTGATGGATTGTTTGACCGAGTTCGTGCCAAGGTAGTTGGTTCCACGGATTTTATTACCAAGCCTGTAGTTGCCGATAAAGTACTGGGAGTAATTCGTAAGTATATACAGCCTCAATCACCGACTAGTGCTAAGGGTAATTTAAATGCACAAATGTCATTTGGACATTCTTAATTTATTTGTTTTTATAAGCAACATTCTTTTAGCCTATTTATTAAATCTCCTTCGAGTCAAGCATAAGTATTTACACTGAAGCTTAATTAACTTTATATGCATGAAAATTAGATAAAGTCCAAGAGGAAAATATCTAATTTAAATGCTCAATAGCCGTTTTTTTCTGTTGTTAAATAAATTTGATAGGTAATCGCTATGAGTACGATTTTGGTTGTTGAAGACGGTTTAACTGATATGCAGGTGATTAGCCGTTATTTAGAGCAAGCAGGCTACAGCGTCATGGGAGCAACAAGTAGTGAAGAGGCTCAAGAAAAAATCACTCAAAATAAACCTGATCTGATATTTCTGGATGTAATTTTACCTGGAAAAAGCGGTTTTGAAATTTGCAGAGAACTGAAAAATAATCCTAATACCAAAACTATTCCAGTGGTTTTCTGTTCTACAAAAAATACTGATGTAGATAAAATGTGGGGTGATATGTTAGGTGCTGATGCTTATCTTTCTAAGCCGGTACAAAAGGAAGAATTAGAAGGAGTTCTACAAAAATTGAATAAATAGTTGATTAGGAATAAAAGGGAGTAGGGAATAGGGAATAAGAAGCTCCCGTACTCTCAACTTTTCCCCGTTAAAAGTTAATAACTCTCCTTTAAAACATAGAAATAAACCTGTATAAGGAACAATCATCTTGGACAGTTCAGAAAAGTTTTTAAGCTTTAACTTGGGTATACAAAATACAGCAATTATTTCATTGCAAAACGTGACAGAAATTTTACCTGTATCCTTGAATGAAGTCTGCTGCGTTCCCCAAATGCCAAGCTGTGTATTTGGCATTTATAATTGGCGCGGTGAGATGCTTTGGTTAATTGATTTAGAAGCAATGCTAGGTTACTTACCTTGTTCTGATGGCAGTAATTTTGTTTCAAAAATGATGACAATTGTATTGGAGAAAGAAGGTAAATCCTTGGGATTATTGGTGCGGCAAATTATGGATATCGAAGAGTTTAGTTTAGAACAAATGAAACCACCATCAACCGAATTAGTTTCTCAAGAAGTTGCTCCTTTTGTACAAGGATATTTTATTAATTCTTCAGAAGAAATGATTGTCAACTTAGATGCGTCTGCGATTATTCAATCTCCTTTATGGTCAATTCATAATTAATAGCCAATAGCCATAAAAATAATATTTTTCCATTACCCATAACAAATATAAATATTTTAGGTACCTCCAATGACCAGCGCATATCAAGAAAATACCGAAAACGGACATCATTTCGATAATATTGAAAAGTCTGATAAAGTCAGCGAATTCAATCAACAAGTTTCTAATTTAAAAAATATCGAGCAGCAATTTAAAAATTGGCGAATACATTTATCGTCAATTGTTGATCAAATTCGTCAACTAAAAGAATTAGAAGAATTAGTAAAAGTTACAACCGCAGCAGTTAGAAAGAAAATAAAAAGCGATCGCGTGTTGATTTATCGTTTTGATTCATCATCATCAGGTATCGTTATTGGAGAATCAATGAGTCAGGGTTGGACACCTACCAAGGATGAAATTCTCCCGACTATGATTTTTGGTTTAGACGCAAGAGAAGAATATGTAGAATCTCTGAGTATCAAGGATATTAAAGAAATTGAACTGACGGCTTACAAAGCTCAGTTGTTAGAAAAATTCCAAGTTACAGCTAGTTTAACCATTCCAATTTTAGTTGCAGGTGAAATCTGGGGATTACTGGGGATACACAGTTGTAAAACACCACGTCAGTGGGAAGAATGGGAAATTAGCTTGTTAACTCAAGTAACTGCTGAATTTTCTCATAAATTGCAAAATTTTGAGTTGCAAAGAAAATTACAGCAGCAATCACAAGAGTTTAAATCGATCTCAAAAGTAATTGAAAAGATTCAGTCAGCCTCTAGTCTTGATAAGCTGTTCCGTACTACTACCCAGGATGTCCGTCAATTAATTCAATGCGATCGTTTAGCTGTTTATCGCTTTAATCCTGATTGGAGCGGGGAATTTATCGCTGAATCTGTGGCTAATGGTTGGGTTCCTCTGGTTGGTGCTGGTATTAAAACTGTCTGGGAAGATACTCATTTACAAGAAACTCAAGGAGGACGTTATCGTCAGCATGAAACCTTGGTAGTAAATGATATCTATGAAATGAATCATGCTCCTTGTCATATAGAAATTTTGGAACAGTTTCAAGTCAGAGCCTACGTAATTGCTCCAGTGTTTTCAGGACAGAAATTATGGGGTTTACTAGGTGCTTATCAAAACGCTGATATCTATAAATGGCAAGAAGAGCAAGTTAAATTGTTGCGCCAAATTGCAATTAACTTAGGTGTAGCTGTATCCCAAGCAGAATTCTTAGAGCAAACTGAAGAGCAATCGCGAAAATTAGCGAAAACAGCGGAACGTCAGCAAAGTCTAATTATTCTGACTCGCAAAATTGGAGAAGGGCTCACACAAAAAGGTACAGATTCTTCACAATTTAGTCAAATTCTGCAAACAACTGCTTACGAAGTCCGTCGCTTATTGGAAGCAGATCGTACTGTTGTTTATCGCTTTAATCAGGATTGGAGCGGTGAATTTATTGTAGAATCTATCGGTAAAAACTGGAAACCTTTTATAGAAAAAGAAATTGACCAAGCTTTATTGAAAGAGAACGGTCATTGCGACTCTATCCGCAGCCTTGCTTCAGTATATAAAGAAAAGGATACTTATATTCAAGACAATCAAGGTGGTCGCTACAAACAAAAAACCAGTTTCGTTGTTGATGATGTAGAAAAAGCAGGGTTCCCTCCTTGCTACATGGAATTATTAGAACAATTTGAAGCTAAAGCTTATCTTACCGTTCCCATCTTTCAAGGTGATAAACTTTGGGGATTGCTAGCGACTTATCAACATTCCGGAACTCGTCACTGGGAGGAATTTGAAATCAGCGCAATGGAACAAATTGCCGTATTGCTCGCTGTCGCAATGCAACAGACACAAACATTAGATAAATATCAGCAGCAATCTGAAAAAATGGCTAAAGCCGTGCAACGCGATCGCACTGTAGCCAAAGTGATTGACAAAATTCGGCAATCTCTCGATATGGAGAGTATCTTTTTAACTACTACTCAAGAAGTGCGAGCGCTATTAAATACTGATCGCGTCGCAGTATATCGACTCAATCCAGACTACAGCGGGGAATTTGTTTCCGAATCTGTAAGTCCCGGTTGGCTCCCCTTAGTAGAGAGACAACATCACATTCAACGCTTACAAGAAAGTATTAATAGCTGTAGTCGAATGCGAACTTTGTTCAAAAATAGCGAAGTCGATAAAAGTACTGCTGACCCTTACTTACAAAGTTCTTTAGCTGGTAATATTACTGATAATCAAGCTTATGTTGTGTCTGATATATACGCCAGAGGATTTAACGAGTGTTATCTTCAGGTATTAGAGCAATATCAATGTAAAGCTTATGCTATTGTCCCCATTCATCAAGGACAAAAACTTTGGGGAATGCTCGCAGCTTATCAGAATGACGCTCCTCGCCAATGGGAAGACACAGAAGTTAACTTGTTGACCCAAATTGCCAATCAATTAAGTGTAGCCCTACAACAAGCTGAATTCCTGCAACAATTACAAACACAATCTTCACAAGTAGCACAAGCAGCAGCACGAGAGAAGCAAGCTAGAGAGTCTTTGCAAAAAGGAGCCATGGAACTTTTAGCAGCAGTTAGACCTGCTTTAAACGGCGATTTAACAGTACGTGCGCCGATTACTGAAGATGAACTAGGTACCATCGCTGATGCTTATAACAATACTCTACAAGCATTGCGGCAAATTGTTCTGCAAGTACAAGCAGCCGCCCAACAAGTTGCGGAAACTTCCGTGCAAAGCAACCTATCCCTGACTGGATTAACAGAATTAGCACAACAACAGTCAAGAGAAATTAGCGGCTCTTTAACCGAAATTCAACAGATGGTTGATTCTACTCAAGAGGTAGTATCAAATGCCGAATCAGTACAAATTGCAGTCCAAAAAGCCAACCAAACCGTAGATTCCGGCGATGCAGCCATGAATATGACTGTAGAAGCGATTCAAGCAATCCGCGAAACAGTTGCTCAAACCAGTAAAAAGATTAAACGTCTGAGTGAATCCTCCCAGAAAATTTCCAAGGTAGTAAACTTAATCAGCAACTTTGCAACTCAAACCAACGTACTAGCTTTGAACGCAGCAATTGAAGCAACCCGTGCAGGTGAATATGGTAAAGGCTTTGCAGTAGTAGCCGATGAAGTACGCTCTTTATCTCGTCAATCAGCAGCAGCAACCATCGAAATTGAAAAACTAGTCCAAGAAATCCAAGAAGAAACCAGTGAAGTAGCAGTAGCAATGGAAACAGGTATTCAGCAAGTAGTAGAAGGTACCAATTTAGTCAACGAAACCAGACAGAACCTCAACGACATTGTTGATGCAACTGCCGAAATCAGCGAATTACTCCAAAGAATTACCGATGCAACCCAAACCCAAATGGTGCAATCAGTATCCGCCACAGCATCCATGAAAGATGTAGCCGAGATTTCCGAAAGAACTTCCACCGAAACTAACAACATTGCCGTAGTCTTCCAACAGTTATCTGAAATGGGACAGGAATTGTTAGCAAGTGTAAGTAAGTTTAAAGTCAATTGAATTTTAGATTTTAGATTTTAGATTTTGGATTATGAATGAGGTGGAATTCAAGAGGAGAACTAAGCAGCTAGCGTTGCGAGTAATCCGTTTAATAGAAGCACTTCCCCATAACTTAACTGCTCAAATTATTAGCAAGCAATTAATTCGTTCGGCAACTTCTGTAGGTGCTAATTACCGTTCAGCTTGTCGGGCTAAATCAACTGCCGATATTATTGCCAAATTGAGCTTGGTTGAAGAAGAAGCAGATGAAAGTCTTTACTGGATGGAACTGATTGTTGAATCAGCTTTAATCCCACAAGAAAAATTAACTAACTTGATGTCGGAAACTAGCGAGATTTTAGCAATGACTGTTGCATCTATTAAAACTTTACGTATTAAATCCCAACATCCAAAGTCCAAAATTTAAAATCTGATGGGCTTTGCTGATTGAATTTATGAATTTGTCAAGGTAAATTTATGCTCTTATGTAGCAAAGCCTAAAATCCTCGACACTGGCTCATTGGGGAAACCACCAGAATCCCAGTGTCCTCAAAATCCAAAATCTAAAATCCAAAATCCAAAATTGAAATCATGATTACCGACTCTTCGATCCGCGAACAAGGATATCTTTATTTTCTCAGTGAAGCTCCAGAATTACTGCAAACTATTGAACAAGAACTTTTTAGTTTAGTTGAAGAGCGAAGTACCAATAAAGTGCATAATTTAATGCGAGCTACTCATACACTTAAAGGTGGGGCTGCTAATGTTGAACTAGAATCAATTACTAAAATCGCTCATTCTTTAGAAGATGTTTTTAAAGCTTTATATAATCCTGAAGTAGAAATTGATTCTCATTTGTACTCTTTACTATTACAAGCTTTCGAGTGTTTGCAATTATGCTTAACTTCGGAAATGATGGGGACTAAAATTGATGATGATGAATTGATGCAGCGAGCTGCCTCGGTATTTGCACAGTTACAAGAAAAACTCGGTGATGCCTTTGGTGCTGAAGCTCATATTCCTACTTCTGAGGAATTAGGTTTTGATATTGTATTATCAATTTTTGAAACAGGTGTAACTCAACGTATAGATAGTATTCAAGAGTTACTCAAAAATCCTCCCGCAACTACCGAAATTGCCGGTTTTTTACGCACTCAAGCTGAAGTTTTTACTGGACTATCCGAGTCGTTAAATTTACCTGGCTTTGGCCAAATTACTCAAGCTATTCTTGCTGCATTAGAGGCTAATCCTTCTCAAGCCTTGGAAATTGCTAAAATTGCAAATCGGGATTTACAGCAAGCACGAAAAGCTGTTTTAAATGGCGATCGCGAACGTGGTGGAGAACCTTCACAGGCTTTACTTGCTTTTTTGCAGCCTGGAGCAGTTAATTATCAAGATGAGACAGAAGATTTATCTGTAGATTCAAAAAATGAATCATTAGAAACTGAATCTTTTTCTATATCTTTAAGAAAGGAGATAGAACAATTATATGAGTTTTTTACAACAGGTAATCTCGATAACGAACCTCTCAAGCCAAAGTCAGCAAAGTTTCATTTAAAAGTCATTCGGTATATTTTAAGTTGGTTTAACCATGAATTAGATATTCCAAAAGAAAACCTTGGCTTGCACCTACTTATTCCCAAGGATAATGTTGAAAAATCTATGGAGTATGTCGAGAATTGGCTACAAGAATTTATTGAATTTTTGCAAGATGATTCTGATAGTCAAAATCTCTACCTTTACCGTATTGGTGGTATTTTAACGGTACTTTTAGCAGTTGCCAAATTTAAATATTATCAAGGTAATCTAGAAAATTACTTGGTAATTGAAACTTTACAAACCAAAATTGCAGATATTGCAAAACAATATAAAAATTATTCTCCTGTGGCTGCTAAAGAAAAAAATTGGCTTGATAGTCCAAAATTAAAAAAATTATTAGAAATAAAAAAAACATCTCCTACAATTGCTGTAAACCAAAATGAAAATATTGTAGAAGCAATTTGGGGAGAAGAAGTCACCCTTACTCCGCCGTGCAACAATAGTACCAGTGCTGAACGACTTTCCCCGGTAAATTCAATTATAAATAACCATACTATTGAAGATACAAAAACGGGATTTGAATCTGATACTGTAGTAAATAGACTTACTAAGTCTAAATCATTAGCCTGTATTGATGATAATGATATAGATGGAGATTCTTGCGAAACAATTATAGAATTTCCAATTAATTCAGTTACTAAAACTGAACATAAAATCGAAGAAAAATCGCCAACAACTGTTAGAAATTCTAAACTACCTGCTTTTGTACGTGTAGATGTAGAAAGTTTACAGCGGCTTAATTATTTAGCAGGAGAATTACTAATTTATCAAAAGCGTCGAACTTCTCAAGATGAGCAGCTTAGAGAAATAATTAAACAGTTATCCAAAAAATTACAAAAACATCAACAAACTCTAGAACAATTACAAGAATTACCTCTATATTCTCCAAATTTAGTATCGCGAAATACCCTGAACGTTGCCTTTGTAGATTTTGATTGTTTAGAAATGGATGACTACACAGAGTTCCATTTAGGATTGCATGAAGTTACCGAACAAGCAATTCAATTACAGGAAATTATCGAATCAGCAAATGTAATTGTTCAGCAATCTAGTCAAATTCACGATAAAAAACAGCGATTAACCCTCGCTATTATTGATAATTTAGTTGAAGCAAGAATGTTACCTCTGGGTAATATTTTAAATCGTTTTCCCCAAATGGTACAAAATCTCAACAACGTTCACGGTAAAAATGTCAAATTACAACTGAGTGGTGGTGGAGTTTTAGTAGATAAAGCAATTGCTGAAAAGCTTTATGAACCATTATTACATTTGGTGCGGAACTCCTACGATCATGGTATCGAACCAGCCAAAGTTCGTTGCGATCGCGGTAAATCAGAACAAGGTTTAATCGAAATTTGTGCTTACAATCGAGGTTCTCAGACTGTGATCGAAGTTCGAGATGATGGTGGAGGATTAAATTTTGAAAAAATTCGCGCTAAAGCAATCGAATTAGGATTTTTACGTCAAGATAGGGAATTTGATAAACACGATTCAATATTGATGGAAGAATTATTAGATTGTTTATTTGCACCAGGATTTTCCACTGCTAGTAAAGTCAGCGATATTTCTGGGCGGGGTATTGGGTTGGATATTGTCCGCGCTCAATTACAAGCACTCAATGGTTCTATTGCAGTTTACTCACAACCCCAGCAAGGAACAACATTTGTACTCAAAATGCCTTTTTCTATGACTACTGAAAAATTAATGATAGTTCAAACGGGAGGTGCTGCTTACGCACTGCTGTTAGACAGTATTGCGAAAATATTGCTTCCATCTCCCGAACAAATTAAACAGTTTGAAAATAAAAAAGTTCTTTACTGGAATACTGGTAAAGAAGAGCGTATGGTAAACTTGCTCAATCTTTCAGATTTAATCCAATATAATCGCTCATTTAATAGCGAAAACATTTTACATAATCAATCTGTAATTAATCATGCCGAACAAACCGTAAATCCTATACTATTACTACGCAATAATGACCAAATTTTAGGTTTAGAAATTGACCAAATTATCGGCGAACAAGAATTAGTAGTTAGACCTTTAGGTCAAGCAATTGCTCCACCAAAATATGTTTATGGTTGTAGCAGTTTAGCGAATGGTAATTTAATCCTAGTCATAGATGGTACTTTGTTACCATCTATGAGCGAAATGCAGGCATCAATTGATTATATGGTGCTACCATCCTCCGCTTCTTTAAATAAGAAAGCTTTACAAATGTCGGGAGAAATTGTTACATCTAAAGCGCTACTTACTGCTTCTAAATCTACAAATAATCCTCAAATTACTTCAGAAAATCCGGTCAAATCTCCAAAAATAGTTTTAGTAGTAGATGATGCAATTAGTTTGCGGCAAACTATTTCCTTGACTTTACAAAAATACGGTTATCAAGTAATACAAGCCCAAAATGGTGTAGAAGCTTTAGAAAAATTACAGCACCATCCCCAAATTGATTTGGTGATTTCCGATTTAGAAATGCCCCGAATGAATGGTTTTGAATTATTAAGTAACCTACGCCAAAATTCGGATTTAGCTAATCTACCCGTAGTTGTTCTGACTTCTCGTAGTGCCGAAAAACACCGTCAGCTTGCACAAGCATTAGGAGCAAATGCCTACTTAACTAAACCTTATTTGGAACATGAGTTTCTTTCCAAAGTTGAGCAATTAGTAATGAGTAATTGATACAACGTAAGTGGGGTGAGAAGTCGGGTTTTTTACGATGATTGTCTTGTCTCTCGAAGAGATTTAACTTAAAAACCCGACTTCTGAAAGTGGGAATCCCCGGATTCAGGAAACTGATGCTAACATCATGAATCTAGATATATACTTAAACTCCATTCTCCCGGTTTATGAGGTTCTTGATGCGTCGGATGCTTTATTGGGTAGCTCCTTTTAGCCTACTTGCTGGATGTTCCGCTGTCGAAATTCTTGAACCACCAATATCTCCAGTACCGGAAGCTCCCTTAAAATCTCCTGATTCACTGATGCGCTCCGATCATCTTTCACCTTTGGAACAGCGAGTAATTGCCGAAATGAATTTAGCTCGGACGAATCCAAAAGCTTATGCTGCTATATTAGAGGATTATAGAAAACGCTTTGAAGGTAAACGGGTCAAAATTTCTCAAAATGTTTATTTAATAACTCAAGAAGGCGTTCCTGCTGTTGATGAAGCGATTAGCTATCTAAAAACGGTTTCTCCCGTACCTTCTTTAACTGCTTCCAAAGGAATGTCAATGGCAGCGAAAGATCATGTTAAAGACCAAGGTCCTAAAGGTATCGTTGGTCACAACGGTAGCGATAACAGCGACCCTTTTAAACGTTTAAACCGCTACGGAAAATGGCAAGTTACTGCTGGGGAAAATATCAGCTACGGTTCCCATACAGCCAGGGATATCGTCATGCAGCTTATTATTGATGATGGAGTTAGCGATCGCGGTCATCGAGTAAATATGTTTAACCCCGATTTTAAAGTATCCGGTGTTGCTTTCGGAATTCACACCACCTACAGGCAGATGTGCGTTATTACTTATGCTGGAGGATATCAAGAATCAGTTAACAGTTAGCAGTGAACAGTGAACAGTGACTAATCAAAAGCTATGCTGTTAAGGACCATTAAAGCTTTCTACTTTCTTATTGGAGAATCTAAACCTAATCTTTTTTTCTCATAGATCTCAATTGCTAAATCACATACTCTAGATAATAACTGTTCACTGATAACTGTTCACTGATAACTGATAACTGTTTCCCCGATGCACCTCAACGCTTATACTCAAGGTCAAGGGTTCCCTATTCTTTGCTTACACGGACATCCCGGTTCGGGTTTGAGTCTTTCTGTATTTACCGATAGTTTATCAAAGCGCTTTCAAACTATCGCTCCAGATTTGCGGGGATATGGCAAAAGTCGCTATTCGGAAAATTTTGCTATGACCGACCATTTAAGCGACTTAGAAGCCCTTTTAGACCGCTTTCAGATTGAAAAATGTTTAGTGTTAGGATGGTCTTTAGGCGGCATTTTAGCGATGGAATTAGCGCTGCGACTTCCACAGCGAGTCAGTGGGTTGATTTTAGTCGCGACAGCCGCAAAACCTCGCGGCAATCATCCACCTATTACATGGCAAGATAATCTTTATACGGGTATTGCTGCTCTTTTAAGTTTGGTAAATCCGAATTGGCAGTGGAACATCGATATCTTTGGAAAGCGTTCTCTTTTTCGCTACTTAATTCAACAACATACTCCCACTGCTTACAGCTATATTGCCCGTGATGCGATACCGGCTTATTTACAAACTTCTAATTATTCAACTAGCGCTCTTTATTCGGCAATTCGGGCTGGATACAACAAAGTTAATGATTTAAGCCAAATTCAATGTCCTTCTTTGGTTCTTGCGGGTGCAGAAGATAGACACATTACATTTGAAAGCAGTTTGGAAACTTCCCAGCACCTGCACAATTGTAAATTACATCGTTATCCAAATACTGCCCATCTGTTTCCGTGGGAAATTCCCCACCAAGTATTAAGCGATATTGACTGTTGGTTAAAGGATAATCCCCAAACTGTAGGATTGTAGATAAAGATAGCCCTGGCGACTAGAAGTCGCGGCTACACCTTCCAAAGTCCGCCTACGCCGACTTAAGAAATCTTCAAACCCGCGTAGGCGGTTTTAGATAGCCCTGGCGACTAGAAGTCGCGGCTACACCTTCCAAAGTCCGCCTACGCCGACTTAAGAAAGCTTCAAACCCGCGTAGGCGGTTTTAGATAGCCCTGGCGACTAGAAGTCGCGGCTACACCTTCCAAAGTCCGCCTACGCCGACTTAAGAAATCTTCAAACCCGCGTAGGCGGTTTTAGATAGCCCTGGCGACTAGAAGTCGCGGCTACACCTTCCAAAGTCCGCCTACGCCGACTTAAGAAAGCTTCAAACCCGCGTAGGCGGTTTTAGATAGCCCTGGCGACTAGAAGTCGCGGCTACACCTTCCAAAGTCCGCCTACGCCGACTTAAGAAATCTTCAAACCCGCGTAGGCGGTTTTAGATAGCCCTGGCGACTAGAAGTCGCGGCTACACCTTCCAAAGTCCGCCTACGCCGACTTAAGAAATCTTCAAACCCGCCTAGGCGGCTTTAGTCTGTGTAGCTGCGATTTCAATCGCCCAGTAAATAATTCAACTTACAGTAAACAAATTTGAAAAAAATGAAGCATAAAGTATAAAAAAAGTCAAGTTTCACTTGATTATTCATATCTTATACTTCATTTTTTTTTTACACGACAGTGCCTGATAGAGAAAGCTTTCAGCTAAAGTTGAAAAACTTGAATGCATCCAGCCTTTAATTACATTTGACCGCTAAAGACAGGCTTTACTTTGCGGTCAAACCATTCCCCCAAGTCGTCAGAAATAGTTAAAACTTTTGGTTTACAACGCTTAACATCAACTTTCAGACCTTGCGCTCCTTCTAGTTCAAGGTCTTCGACATAACCTTTTACAGAAGCTTTAGCTTCCGTACCGTTAAGAAAAGGTCCGAAGTAATAAGTACACTTGGGATTTTGAGTCGTAATCTCTACCCACCAAGCCAAGCCAAAGTTATCAAAAATGTTGGTAACAAATTCTTTGAAAGTATTTCCAATTGTGTTCATGGTTGTTGCCAATTACTAAAGTTGATACTAGTTGTTAAAGAACTATACTGTCGGTTTTTTCCCTTCACATTTCTTTATACTCTTTTATATGTGGTTTTTGGAAGGGGTTTTTGGCAAATTTTCTAAGTAAAGCGTATCGTTCCAGCGCTGACGATAAATTTCATACAGTACCATACCGGCTGCAACTGAAGCGTTGAGGCTGGGAGTTTTGCCTTTCAAGGAAATTGACACTAAAGCATCGCAGCATTTTTGTGTGAGCATACCTAAACCTTCGCCTTCAGAACCAATTACTAAAGCAATTGGGGAACCCTTAAAATTTACTGTATGTATCGGTTGGCTCGCAGAACTCGCAGTACCATAAATCCAAAAACCAGCGGTTTTCAAGTCTTCTAAAGCACGACTGAGATTAACTACTCTAGCCACAGCAAAATTATCTAAAGCACCAGTCGCTACTTTCATGACTGTAGAAGTAATTCCAACGGCTCTACGCTGTGGAATCACCATTCCTTGGGCTCCAATTGATTCGGCTGTACGAATGATTGCTCCTAAATTGTGGGGATCGGTAATTCCGTCAGCCACAACTATTACTGGTGTATCCGTTACGGCCAAAGCTTTTTCGATCAAATCGTGCAAATCAAAATACTCATAAGGAGCAATTTGTGCAGCTACTCCCTGATGATTAGCATTTCTAGTAATTTGGTCTAAGCGGCTCGGTTCTACTTCATCTATAACCGTTCCATTCCCTTTAGCTTGTAAAAGCAAATCATGAAAACGGCGATCGTAACGTAAACGGGAAGTAATCCAAACGCGATTGAGACGACCTTGGTTTTCCAAAGTACTCAAAACTGGATGACGACCGTAAATTAAGTCACTATTTTCTGATTCTTCCGTGGATGATAAATATTCAAAATTAGAACTATTTTGACGAGGTTTATCAATTACAGAGCTATGATTTCTGTCTCTAGATTTACTTTTAGGTGGAGATGAAAAACGCTTACCTTTTAGTTTTAAAGGTTGTGGGCGATTTTCGTCATTAACATTAATTTTAATTTTTCTTGGTTTGTCAATCATATGGTTATTTGGTAGAGCTAAGATTTAGGACTTTTTCTCTCACCTTTTTTGTATCCGAACATCGCCGGATTAGGAACATTCAAGAGTTAGACATTCCGCTATTACTCCATGATGAGTTTTTGCAGAAGTTCGCTCAATCGTTCGGTATTGGTGAGATATAAATAGCCAATCAAAGTTTCTAGACTAGTAGCTTGTTGGTATGTGTGGGGATCTACACGTTTGGGACGACCTGTGGCGGCGTTACGACCCCTGCGGACAATTTCTAATTCATTATTATTAAGATATTGACTAAGTAAGTTTAACATTTGCGCCTGCTTTTCGGCTCTTACTTGTGCCACTACCAAACGATGATAATTTTCTACTCGTTGGGGTGGTAACAAGTAATATCTCCTGATGTACAGTTCGTAAACTGCATCGCCTAAATAAGCAAGAGCGGTAGGAGAAAGCTGCTGTAGTTGTGATTCAGAGAGTTTAGGTAGCAATTGTTCTGCATTTAGTGTCGTTCCATAGGAATCAAATGAATCCTTGGGGACATTCTCAGAACTTGAATTTGGAAGATTTTCCTCCTTTGATTTCACAACTTAATCATTCCTGATACGCTTAATAATTATCTGAGTGGTGATGACTTGAAAAAATTTAGTTACTACCCGTTTGTTATTTTCCTATTAGTTCGTATTTATTGCCGTTATTTTTACAAAAATTTTTGATATTTTTAATTTTCATTAACATCAATTTTCCGAACCAAAAATCTTTTGTGAGCGTAAGTAAATTTGCCAATTTAAATTTTGTCAATAGAAAAGATTTTTTAAACGCAAGGAAAACAGTTATAAATTACATTAATATTAATATTATTTATATACCTATTGCAAAATATTCAGTTTAATCATACCAGAGTTATAATCAAAAATCTTCATTTTTGTGTCAGGGGAAAATGTCAAATAAATCACAAAAAATCGTTTTGTTATATTTGCTTGCTAGATTTTTTACTTTTTTGGCTTAATATTTATTCAAAATTTATTCAAAAAAATTGAGCTATCCAAATTTAAATATCGGATAGCTAATTTTTTGACGGTCAAGAGGACTTGGTGTTTTCTAAAGCCTTATCAACTGAGGTTTGTAAGGCAAGAAATTTTTCCAAGCGAACGAGCTTGACTGTCTGAGTAACGCGGGCGTTAGTGACGATTTGAAAGGTACCTTTGATGTTTTGAGACTGCTTGGCTAATTGAACCAAAGCTCCCAAACCAGAACTATCTACAAAGTCAATTTGTGAAAGATCCAGAATAATATTTTTCGGACCTTCATCAATTTTACTACTAAGTACCTTACGAAATGTCGGCTCGGAAAATGCGTCTAACAAACCTGTGAGACGGAATAGCTGACAGTTATCCCGGACTTCACGAGTACCTCGCAGGCTAACGGTTAGATTTAGTGGCTCAGCAATAATTCCCTCCTCATGGTGAAAGCAAACGCTCAAGTATAGATGTTTTTTGTGTCTGTTGTCTACTTTAACCCCTGCTGTAAAAGAAAGGGGTGGTGAAATATTGGAACTTTCACAATTCTCCAATTTCTCACTTTTTCTATTTTTACCTTACTCGCGCAGTAATTGCTTGACGAACTGTTCTCATTGCTTGAACAAAATGCTCAAATAAATAATCTGCATCATGAGGTCCCGGAGAAGCTTCTGGGTGATATTGTACCGAGAAAACTGGTAACGATTTATGTTTCACTCCTGCGACGGTACTGTCATTTAGATTCAGGTGGCTAATCTCGACTTCGCTATGAGGTAGTGAATCGGGGTTGATGGCAAAGCTGTGATTTTGAGAAGTGATTTCGATTCGTTTGTGTAAACCTGCTGGTTGATTTAACCCCCGATGACCAAATTTTAGTTTATAGGTTTGCGCCCCCAAGGCTTGACCCAAAATTTGATGTCCCATACAAATACCAAATATGGGTTTCTCGGATTTTAACAGTGCTTTAGCGGTTTCAACTCCTTCGGTGACTGCGCTGGGGTCTCCTGGTCCATTGGAAAGAAAGATTCCGTCTGGGTTATATTTGAGAATTTCTGAAGTTGGAGTATTTGCTGGAACTACAATTACCCGACAACCATGACTTGCTAAACGACGTAATATATTGCGTTTAACGCCAAAATCTAAGGCTACAACGGTGAATTTTTCGTTTTCCTTTAAGTCCCGCTTAAATTCCCATGCTGCAATTGTGGGTTCTGACCACTCGTAAACTTCTGAAGTCGTTACCTCTGTGACCAGGTTTAATCCGCTCATCGATGGGGCTGCATTCACCTGCTCTAGTAATTCATTAGCATCAAGTATTTCAGTAGAAATACCGCCATTCATGGCTCCAAAATTACGTATTTTACGAGTTAATGCGCGAGTATCGATACCATATATACCAGGTATTTGATGCTGTTTTAAGTAATCCGGTAAAGATTGAGTTGCTCGCCAGTTGCTCGGTTGGTCACAAATATTTCGAGCAATACAAGCCCGTAAATGTGGTTTATCTGACTCGGCATCTTCGAGATTGACACCAGTATTTCCTAACTCTGGGTAGGTAAAAGCAATGATTTGACCGCAATAACTAGGGTCGGTCATTACTTCTTGATATCCCGTCATGCCGGTATTAAAAACTACTTCTCCCATGGCGGTGCCGCTAGCACCAAAAGACCAACCGCGATAGCTGGTTCCATCTGCCAGGACAAGTAGAGCAGGTGTTGTGTCAAACAGAGGCATAAGCAATAAAACGATTAGCTATTAGGAGCGAAAGTTAATTATCCCACGAGTTAATTTACTTAAATTATTTTTATTTTGATCAGTTTTTCTAAGTACATTACAAATGTAAATCGGCAAGAAGGGAATTGGGAATTGGGAATTACTAACCAATCGATAACGACTATTTAAGATTCTATGATTATTTTGATGATAACGGGATGATTATAAATGCGGATAGCGCTCTGGGTTGTTTTTAACTACCATTAGCACTGAAGCAACAAGTCTATGTCTATAAATTGTACTCTCTTACTGATTAAAATAGTTAAAGGGGCATAGAGCCTCAAAGATGCTTTTCCGATTGCGGAGAATCAGGCAGATAGTCGCGTTTGATGAATGTTAAATAATTAAAATTGGAAAGTAGATTTTTGCCCTCAAGGGCTTGGTAAAATCAAAACTATTATGCTTAAGCCTTTGTTTTCTCGTAGAGTGTCGATCTTACTATGGAGCGTACTAACTATAGCTGGTACTGCTTGTAGCCAAGAACAAAAAATTGCCAAAATTCCCACTGATCAGCAGCAAGCGGTGCCGAATGCTTCCCCTGTGGTGGGTTCCCTTAGTACTTCAGCACCAAACTCAATTCAAACCTCGGAAGAAGTTATAGAACCAACTTCCTTTGAAATGGCATTGGACAAAGCTGCGGGTGCTTTTAGTGTCAGTCAATCGGCTCATTCTCAGGAAGATTGGAAATTAGTGGCTGATTATTATCAAGATGCCATTAATTTGATGAAAACGGTTAAGCCCCAAGCTCGCTACTACCCCATTGCCCAAGCAAAAGTCAAGGAATATCAGCGTCATTTGGATTATGCTTTAGAAAAATCCGTTGCGCTTACTCAACCCCAAGAACTACCAGAGCCTGAAAAAATAGTGGTCGCAGTACCACCTCTCAAGGAATCTATTGCACATCAAAAAATGCAGATTCCTCAAGGGATAGAAAATATATTACAGCAGAATTTACAATCTCCCATTGCTGCACCGCAGCAATTACCCCCACCAACTACCCAAAAAGCGATACCAATACCCGTTGAGACAAAAAAAGTATATGCTGCTGTACCGATTCAAGAAGACACCCGTCAAGCTATGGTATTTAGCTCCCCAATCAAACGACGTATTGGTGGTACACCAATTATTGATGTCACTTTTAATGGACAACAGCAATTTGAAATGATTGTTGATACAGGTGCTAGCGGTACCGTGATTACTCAGCAGATGGCTAGCTCCCTCGGTGTTTCTACCATTGGGAAAGCTAAAGCAAATACTGCAAGCGCTCAATCTGTAGAATTCCCCATTGGCTACGTTGACTCTATTGAAGCCGGTGGTGTCAAAATTAAGAAAGTTCCTGTGGCGATCGCCGGTTCGGAATTGGAAAATGGACTTTTAGGACACGACTTTTTTGGCAACTACGACATTACGATTAAAAGCAATGTTGTCGAATTTCGCCCCCGCTTGGATAATTACCCAACATCTAAAAAAGAAACTCGAAAAAGCATTCCCATTTATCCCAAGAAGCTTTTTAATGAATAATTTATCCCAAGACACTGCTGTGGGCGCATTTACTCCGATTACAAAAAGTCTCCTTAGAACCACAAGTAGGGGGTGTTGACCCTAATGGAAATCTAGGAATTAAAGTGTAATATCTGAATGAATACGGATTGAATATCAAATCCGTCAAGTGTAATTGCTGCCTTTAAAAGCAATTCAAAATAATTTAATATTACGCTATATAGGGCGATAGTAAAGAAAAAATTATCTTTGCTGCGTACATATTCCGATGTCTTAAACAAAAATTAACCTTTTCTTAGCTTAGGATTAAGCTATAAGGTGTTAAGTTAAATAGTAATTCACTTTTTGCTGCAACATTTGAACTTCCCCTGAGCCTTTGGAGTATATAAGGTTTGGGGGATTATCTATTTTAACGTCAGTTCGATGTTCAAGAAGTCGGGTTTTTATCAGAGTTGTAAGTGTATTACAGATATAACTAAAATACAAAGGCTATGGAGTTTCCGGCAAAAGTGTGTTTGCGATGCTCCTTCAGGAGCCGCCTTCGGCGATCGCGAAGGGCATTTGTAAATACTACTTTGGGAGTATGCGTTCAAAACTAGTTTTGAGTACTATTAATCGTATAACTAAATAAAAATCATCAACATTAAAAAAAATCATCTCTTTATTTGGGTGAGAGTAAGTTTTGAACAGCATTGGTACCATATTTATGATTTTAAATTAGTTAAAAACTTCTACTTTGGCTTGTTACTCAAGGTGTTGAACGAAGTATTTGTAATTTTAGTTTATGATTCTATAAAAATATAAAAATATATATCCATATTATCAAAATGAAACTTGTGCTAATGCTGATAGCTATATGCCATTATCGATAGTATTCGCAATTTATCCTTTTGGTTAGGTTGATATTACTGAAGTAATTATATTCAATAACTTTTTTCAATAGCTTTAAAGATTGATATTTAGAATTGTAAAACAACTGTCATATAATACCAAAATAGTTGTTATCTTATTAGAGCGATAGATAATTATGAGTAAATACTGTTCAGGAGATAAAAATGCTTGCAATTTATCTGATGCTATTGATTCTTGCTTTGGGTACTATATGGCTGGGATTGAAGATAGCCGAAGAAGTCTATCGTATTGCAGTAGTGTTTACCGGAGCAATACTTTTGATCATGGGGTTTGTATTGGCTCCATCATTTATACAAATAGGTAGTGTATTGCTGTTATTGGGAGTTTATCAACTCTACGTTTGGCAACCCAAGTTTAATATACTTGTGAAAAACGAAGTTCAAGTTGTGGAGACAGTTAAATGTGTAGGTTCTAACTGTTCCATTGCAAATGCTGATTAATTGGATAACGAAACTTTATGAATTGTTAAAGACTTTATAGTGTACTAACTTTTGAATGTTCGTAGTACTTATTGGTAGTACTTAGAAGAATCTAAAATCTCAAAACCCCAATTGTGATAAGTAAAAACTCCGCGCTCCTTTGCGTGTACCTTTGCGTTTCTTTGCGTTAAAAATATATAATAATACGAATTCGTAATTAACAAACCCGGCATTGGCGAATAAAAATATCAAATGATTAGAGACGTAGCAGTGCTACGTCTCTACAAAAATTTCCAATTTATGATAAAACTTAACCGATTAAGTTGATTGCTCTTTCTTTCAAAGCTTCCGCAGTCAAACCGTTAAATGCCATTAATTCACCTGCACTTGAAGTAGTTTCTCCGCGTTTCCATGCAAAAGTGTCTCTTTGACAATTACTTCGTAGCATCACGGGTTCTAACATCGCTGCTGCACCGCCGGTAACACCAATTAAGGCATCTCCATCAAACATTTCGGTAAATTTTGCATCATCGAGAAAATCGCCGTCTGCTTGGGAACAGGCATCCCAAGCAACATCATGAGGACGATATAAACGACGGGGGTTAATGATAGAAACGATTTTGACTCCTATACGTTGTTGTTGTAATAATTCCGCAGCTTCGTATACTGGCTTTAACATCATGTCACCAATAACTGCAAAGACAACTTGCTTATTTCCAGTGGTTTCTTGTAAAACTATCGCACCATCTTTTAAAGCTTGACGGGTTTGTTCAAAGGTGGTAAGAATCGGTAAAGGTGATTTGCTCGCGGTAATGACAATTCCTTTGTTCTTAGTAGTCAATGCCCATTCGTAACAAGCTTGGATGCTATTGGCATCAGTGGGGAAAAGTGGGAAAATGTTGCCATTACGCATCATTGAAGCAAAGTAAGCCTCGATTTCTGGACGTTGATGAGTCCATCCATTACGTCCCTGTTCTAATGCACCAGCGGTAAATAAAGTTATTGTAGAAGGTGTAGAACGACGTAATTCTGCCATTGCTTGAGTTACAGTTTGCCAAATTGGTAAACCGTTGATGGCGAAGGATTCGTAAGAACACCACAAACTGCGTCCTCCCATCAAGCATAAACCCGCTGCTAAACCAGCACAAGCATCTTCGCTCAAGGGTTCGTAAACTTGTCCTTGGGGAGCTTGGTTGTAAGTGTCATCTGTTGTCGGGTGGATAATTTTTAAAGCCTGGTTAATATTACCAATACCAGATGCAGCATTTCCATCAGCGTTGGTAACTAAGAAATTCTTGTCAGCTTGTCCGACTTTCCCTACTAAAACTCCCATAGCGGTAGTAGAAACTTTCGCTTCTCCACCAACTTCAAACTCTTGCAAAGGCAACTCACCTAGTTCAGATAATTGTAACTCAAATTCTGTCACCGCAGTTTTCCCAGCCGGACCACCACCAGCGCGATCGCAATTTGTTCGCACTAATTCCCAAGCTTCTACGGGTAGAGCGCGTTTTTTCAATGCTTCTACCATATGAGGTGCATCTAAAGTATCTTTGGGATAAAGGTTGTGGGATTTGGAACCTGTAGCGTGAACTCCCGCACCTTTGAGTTGTTTAATAATAAATACGGTTAGTTTACCACCAAGGGCAGATTTTGCGGCTCGATCGACTCCTTCAATCACGGATGAAGTAAATTCCAATCTTTTTTCAAAGGAAAATTCGGTACTATCAACATATTCCCCTGGTTGATTTTGGTCGTCAAAGTCTTTAGCGTTAACTAAAATGACTTCCTCAAAACCGTTTCCGCGCCAATAATTGATCATCTCTTCGTTGGTTTTCAAGGAAACCATACTGTGATGTTCCTGACTATAACCATTCCACACCAACACTGGGAGGAAATTGGTAATTTTAGGGAAAGCAGTGTTAAAGTGTGCCATTGAACTGATGATATAAGGTTCCCCTAAACCTCCATCACCAACAGTAAAGGGGAATAATTTATCTTGATGCAAATAAGCCGCAGCCATTGCAAAATGTTGACCTTGACCTAAAGGACCCGCAGGTGCAAGAATACCAGGAATCATACCTGAAAGATGTCCGAGTAGTCCGTGTTTTTCGCGATAACGTTCCCGTAATTGTTCTACAGTGATAATACCCATGTCTTCTAGCGAACGGTCAAGAAACATGGCACTATAAAATCCGGGGGCATGATGTCCCACTTCGGTGATAATATTCTTGTAACCCAGCATGACTAAAGCAGCGTAAGCTTCCGCTTGAGATGCAAAACCACCCGGATGTCCTGAAGCTTTACTTCCAGTAATTTGTAATGTTAAATAACGTAAAGCATCGGCATAAAGTAAAGTTTGGTAAATTGCTGTTGCATTTTGAGTATCGCTAATAGCAGTTTGACCTTTTTCGATAGCGCTTTGTTTACCGTATTGATCAAAATCGGGTAAAGCTTCCCCAAAATATTGAATACCTTCACAAAACTTGGGAATTGATGTTGCTTTGGGTGTTGTTGCTGTCATGCCGATTACCTTGTGTATGAGGAGAAACTCTATATTTTGGTTTAACTTAACCCAAATTTTACAACTTTAAGGTAAAGAGAGCTAATTGTGATTTCTCAACTCATACATAAATAATCTCAATAGACGGTTGGGGGGAGTAGGGAATAGGGTTGGGGGGAATAGGGAGTAATAACCTGATTATCACATTCGTCGGGTTTTTCGGACAAATGTTGTAAAAACCCGACTTCTAACCCCACTACCACACAAGTCGGGTTTTTAGGATAAATGTTGTGTAATAACTAAGAATTGTTGTAAAAACCCGACTTCTAACCCCACGATTATTGGGGAAACTGCATACTATGTAAATAGGCGTATCTGCCACTGATAGCAATTAATTCTGAATGAGTTCCAGTTGCGATAATTCTTCCTTGTTCTAAAACGACTATCATATCGGCATTTTGACAGGACATCATATTATTAATAAATAAAACTTTTGATATTTATGACAAACATTGAACTTTGTAACTTGAAAGTAGGAGAAACAGCAGTAATTTTAGAATTATCAGGTGAAGCAAGTTTACAGCAGCGTTTGTTAGCTTTAGGTTTTCGTCCAGGGAAACGCATCAAAATACTTAGAAAAGCCTGGTTAAATGGTCCGTTACACATCAAAATTGGAACAACAGAAGTGATGATACGTCGTCGGGATACTTCTGCAATTCAAGTCAGTAGAGATTAATCAGCATAAAATAAAAAATCATTTAGAATCGCATTCACAATCTAAAATCCAAAATCTAAAATCCAAAATTCTCAATGACTCACTGTAATCCTTCTTCTATATCCGCAGATAATTTATCTACCGAACTCAAACAAATTGCCGTATTAGGAATGCCAAATACAGGTAAATCGACCTTTTTTAATCGCTTTACAGGTTCTCAAGCGACTATTGGTAATTGGCCAGGAATGACCGTTGATTTAATGATGGCAGAAGTTAGCTTAAATGAACAACCAACGCAAGTAGTAGATTTACCAGGAATATATGATTTACGAGGCTTTTCGGAAGATGAAGTTGTCGTGCAAAACTTTTTAGAAACCACACCACTTCATTTAATTATTATTATTCTTAACTCTACTCAAATTGAGCGACAAATTAGTTTAGCTTTACAAATTAAAAGTTTAAAATTACCCGCAGTATTATTGTTAAATATGGCAGATGAAGCACCAAGTTTTGGTGTCACTATTAACTATGAAAAACTCAGCGAACATTTGCAAATACCAGTCATTCCCATTAGTGCTAAATATGGAGAGGGTTGCGATAAAGCATTTCAAATAATTGCTGAACATTTACAACAGCAAAATCAATCGATAACGGTAGGAAAAGTCAGCGAAAAATTACCATCGGAAACTGAAATAAATTCCGAGATGGAATCAATATTAACCGCAGCAGTGACAACTGACAGCGAAATTTCCGAAAATTTGACAACTCGCTTAGATAAAATATTTCTCCATCCTATTTTTGGTTTACCAATATTTTTTATCACCATGTTTTTCATATTTCAATTTATCTATGCTTTGGGAATACCATTGCAAGATTTATTGACAGATGGACTAGCTTGGTTAAAAGATAATGGATTAGAACCTTTATTAAATTATTTACCTTGGTTAGGAACATTTTGGCATAATTTTATTGTTGAAGGTATTTACGAAGGAATTGGAACAGTTGCAGCATTTATTCCCGTGATTTTTTTATTCTTTATTTGTATGGGAATAGTTGAAGATAGCGGTTATTTATCCCGCTCCGCTTTTTTAATGGACGCATTCATGGAAAGATTAGGTTTAGATGGACGTTCCTTTGTCATGTCATTGATGGGATTTGGGTGTAATGTCCCTGCAATCATGGGATTAAGAGTAATGCGATCGCCAGCTTTAAGAATGCTTTCAATGTTGGTAATTCCCTTTTCTTTATGTTCTGCAAGATTGAATGTATTTATCTTCATGACAACGGCATTATTCACACCCAAACAAGCACCAATTGTCCTATTTAGTCTCTATTTATTTAGCTTTGCTGCGGCAATTTTAACCGCTGCATTATTTAAAGGAATGTTCCCTAATTCTGAACCAATGGTATTAGAATTACCTCCCTATCGCTTCCCGACTATCAAACAAATGATAACCAGAGCTTGGAATGAAGCGACAAATTTTTTATTTTGGTCGCGGAGATTTATTATCTTTGGAGTAGTGATAATTTGGCTATGTAATAACTTACCTACTAACGTACCACCAGCAAGTTCTCAAACAATTTCTGGAATGATTAGTCATGTTACTCAACCAATTTTATCTCCCTTGGGAATCAATTCACAATTAGCAGTAGCTTTGATTTTTGGATTTATTGCTAAAGAAATTGTCTTAGGTGGTTTAGCTATTATTTATAGCGCTCAATCAGAAGCCGGACTTGCAAAACTTATTGCCGAACAAATTGACTGGGTACAAGCTTATAGTTTTATGTTATTTACCCTGCTTTATGTTCCTTGTTTGTCCACAGTTGCCATAATTAAAAGCGAATCTAAAAGCGATAAATTTACTTGGTTATCAATAGTTTGGTCTTTAGGTTTAGCTTGGATAGCTAGTTTTATATTTTATCAAGCAGCGCGATTTTTGGGATGGTAATTTACCCTTTAATAATGAAAATTATACTAGTACTCCGCCACATTAATTTTGAATGGTTAGTTTTTTCCCAAAATTGTCTAGAGACGTTATGTATAACGTCTCTACAGCACCTCGGTAGACGAACAAACCCCTCATAACTTATGTGGTGAACTATTAGTATTCCACCACATTAATTTTGAGGAGTTAAAATACCTCTTCGTAGGTTGGGTTAAGCGTTGGCGAAGCCTGTCCGACAGGACATAGCGCAACCCAACGCGGGTGCCGAGGCTCCACTACGTTTTGCTTCGCAACGCTTGCGCGAACAGCCCAACCTACAATATTACATTGATTACCCCTCATAACTTATGTGGTGAACTA
>NZ_JADEWL010000218.1 GCF_015207665.1 Plectonema cf. radiosum LEGE 06105 | reverse complement strand
GACTCTGTCCAATTTTTTGGAGATGGGGGGATGGGGAGATAAAGTAGAATTATAACCTTAAACCTTAAACCTTAAACCTTAGACCTTTGACCTTTGACCTTTGACCTTTGACCTTAGACCTTAAACCTTAAACCTTAGACCTGAATTAATGTCCGTTATTTATCCACGTCGTCAACGACAACTTGAAAGTTTGCTCAAAAAGCTGGGTTTATCAGCAAAGTCACCTTTGAAATGGGAATTGTTGGACTTAGCGCTGACTCATCCGTCTATTTCTGAGTCGGCAAATTACGAACAACTTGAGTTTGTTGGGGATGCGGTGGTACGTCTGGTGGCTGCTCTTGTTTTGTGGGAAGATTTTCACCATCAGAGGGTAGGTGATTTTGCTGCAATTCGTTCCGTATTAGTTAGCGATCGCGTTCTTGCTCAATTAGCTAGTTACTACGGATTGGAGCTACATTTATTGGTTGCTGGTAGTGCTTATGGAGATAAAGCAGGACAAGAAACCAGATTGGCTGATGCTTTTGAAGCGGTTTTAGGTGCGCTTTATCTAAGTACTAATAATTTAGACCTGATTCGTCCTTGGTTAGATCCTCATTTTAAACAACTTGCTACAGAAATCAGCTTAGATCCAGCAAAACAAAACTATAAAGCTGCTTTACAGGAATGGACTCAAGGACAATATAAAACTTTACCCGAATATCGTGTAACTCAACTCGCTTCACCTCAACATAATCAAGAACGCTTCATTGCTGAGGTTTGGCTACACGATCAAAAATTAGGTTCAGGTAAAGGACGTTCGATTAAAGCTGCTGAGCAAGCTGCTGCAAAGGTCGCTTTTTTAGCTATAGAGTCTCCGCAAAAACCCTGAACTCAATCGGGTATTTGATCGGCTATTAATCGTAAGTTGCCATTCAATTTTGGATTTTAGATTTTGGATTTTGGATTGATTCGATTAACTGCTCTTGAAAGAGAAATCGGGTTTTTACAAGGATTATCTTGTTTTATCGCTATTTAAGCCAAAAACCCGAATTATGAATGATAGGAACGTTGATTACATTAATTATTAACCACCAACCACCAACAACTAACCACCAACAACTAACAACCAACCACCAACAAATGACTAAGATAATAAAACTTGCTGTAATTGGAGTTGGACGCTGGGGAGTTCATTTACTACGAAATTTTTTAGCACATCCGATTGTGAAAATTGTTGCAGTAGTAGATCCAAATCCCGATTGTTTAACTAAAGTACAGCAGCAATATTCCTTAAAGAAAGATATTTTATTAACTACTGAATGGCAAAAATTACAACAGCTACCTGAATTAAATGCGGTAGTAATTGCCACTCCTGCTATTACCCATTACTCCTTAATTATTGATGCTTTGAATTGGGGATGTCATGTTTTAGCGGAAAAACCTCTAACTCTTAATCCCGTAGAATGTCGTGAATTGTGTGAGTTAGCAGAAAAACAGCAATTGATTCTCATGGTAGATCATACCTATTTATTTCATCCGGCAGTAGAAAAAGGACAAGCATTATTACAAACTGGTACTGTGGGAGATTTACGCTATGGTTATGCAACACGCACTCATTTAGGTCCAGTACGTCAGGATGTTGATGCATTATGGGATTTAGCTATTCATGATATTGCCATTTTTAATAATTGGTTAGGGCGATCGCCAATAGTTGTTCAAGCAACGGGAAAAGTTTGGCTACAAACAGCATCACCTAATTCCCCCCTATCGGATTTAGTTTGGGTAACATTAACATATGCTTCGGGTTTTCAAGCATTCATTCATCTGTGCTGGCTCAATCCAGATAAACAGCGACGTTTGGGAGTGGTAGGAAGTCGCGGTAGCTTGATTTTTGATGAAATGTTAGTCGATACACCTTTGACATTGATGCAAGGGGAATTTGAACGTCAAGAGAATAGTTTTATCCCCGTCAATCAACAACGAAAAGTGGTAGAAATTGAAAAAGGGGAACCATTACAAAGAGTTTGCAACAGCTTTATTGAATGTATCTTACAAAATACCCCTTCAACGCTGTCATCAGGTTGGGTTGGTACCGAATTAGTAGAAATTCTCACCGCTCTTACCCAATCTCTGGAAGCTGGAGGTAAACCTATTTGCCTTGAGAAATAAAGTAGTAAGTATCAGAATTAATCATAGAAGTGGGTTTTTAAGAGCTTCTATCCGTAACACGCTTATAATTTTTATGAAAACCCGACTTCTTACCCTCAAAGACTTTCAAACCTGTTCCCTGCGATAAATTTAACTATGAATCGTCCCCGGATTCTTCAACCCAACCAAAACTACACCTTTAGTAAATATTTTGAGTTGTCTTTCTGTGTAGAAGATATTCTCGCCGAACTTGGATGTAGCTACAATCGGGAAAGGTTGCAATTGCCAACCGCTGATATTTCCGAACAAGCGATCGCACCTCTAACTTCTATTATTAATCGCAACTTCAAACGGGTGAAATTAATGAGTGAGGATGCTCGCAAACAAGCAATTATTGCTCCTATTCTTCTTGAAGTATGTGAAATTACTCAAACTCAATTAAATATTGAATACCCGATTAAGATTAACGAACGATTACAAGGTTGTTTAGATTATTATATTGGTCAAGATAAGGAACTATTAGTCATAGAAGCAAAACAAGCTGATTTAAGTCGGGGATTTACGGCTCTTGCGGTTGAATTAATTGCTTTAAACCAATGGACGCAATCGGAAATACCAATTTTATACGGAGCAGTAACTACGGGAGAAGATTGGCGATTTGGTAGTTATAATCGTCAAAATCAAGAAATTACAGAAGATTTTAAGCTATATCGAGTACCCGAAGAAATTACCATATTAGTAAATATTTTGGTAGGAATATTAAGTTAAATTATTCACCGAACAAGGCAAAAGTAAAGAAAAATAAAAATGGTTTAAGCACCATTATTTATTTATGGAACGAAGTAAAAACATTTGTTTCGAGACACGTAGTGCCTTCAAACAATACGTCCTTATCAAATCCCCTTAATTTATTTATGGGGATTATCTTTTTACTTTTTAATCGATTATTTTGTGTTCTATCTGGGAAAACTCCCATCCCAGTCATTTCTAATTAGAATTACTTTGAAAAGTAGCTTGTGATAATTTATTATTATCGCTAATCTGCTTGTTTCCAGAATTCATTTTAGTATCGGCTATAAATGGATACTCGCTATCAATTAAAGGTAAACTAATTTTAACCGTTGTACCTTGATTGATTCCCGGACTTTCAAGAGTTATCATCCCTCCCATCAATTCGATTAAGTTACGGGAAATTGCTAGCCCCAAACCAGTACCGTTATACTGCCTTGTGTTGCTAGCATCTACCATGACAAAGGGACGAAACAGTTTTTGCTGTTGTTCGTTGTCGATTCCTATACCTGTATCAATAACCGCAACTGTCACCCAGAATTTATTCTTCTGTTCTTGAATTTCTGTAGTTATGGTAATGCTTCCTGTTTCAGTAAACTTTGTTGCGTTACCAATAACATTGATTAATACTTGCTTAAATTTGGCTATATCCGCATTCACTCGAATTTGCTCGTTCAATTGGGGAGCATTCAACTGCAAACCTTTTTGTTTAATATTAACCGATTGCTGAGTAATTACGTCTTCAATCGCTTTACGTAGGTCGATTGGTTTGATGACAACTGACAGTTTACCAGCTTCTATTCTAGAAATATCAAGTAAATCGTTAATAATACCCAATAAATGAATCGCAGTTTCGTCCGCACGTTTGAGAAACTCTTTTTCTTCTTCTCTATCGTCGCACAAATCATCCCTAACCAAGCGTATAGAGTTGATAATCACATTTAAAGGGTTCCTCAACTCATGGGAAGTTGTAGCCAAAAAATAACTTTTGCTTTGATTTGCGGTTTTCGCTTCTTTCCAGGCTATTTCTAACTCTTGAGCCCATGCTTTGAGTCTTTCCACCATTTGATCTAATGCTTGTGCTAGTTGGTTGAATTCCCGAATGTTAAAATTATGTGGAACTGAGGAACAAGTATGCTGAGAATGAAGATTCAGAGCATAATCGCGTAACTGTTCTACTGGACGCGCTAAATAACGAGCTACATACAGTGATGCTAATAAAGTCGCACCAATCAACCCAATTGTCAAAACAAAGAAAATTAGCTTGATTTCCTTCAATCCGTACAAAGCGTTATCCAAACTAGTAACAGCTAAAATTACCCATTTTTGCTCGCCATGATCAACTGGACTGTTAATAGCTGTATATCCAGCAAGTAACAGACTACCTTCTTTTTCAAAAAATAAATCTACAGAATCTTTACGTCCAGATATGGCATTTTTGACGATGTTTTGTAATTTTTTTGCATCTACGTGTTCCGTAATATTTGTACCTACTCTTTGAAAAATTGGGTGTGCCAAAATTGTCCCGTTTTCTGCAATTACGACTGTAGAAGCTGTTAAAAAGCCAGGATTATGTTTAATTTTTTCATGCAATAGTTGTGACTGCATACTTAAGGTATAACGCAATTTACCTTGAGTATCGTAAACGGGAGAAGACAAGTTAAGATGTAGCTTTAAAGACTGTTCTTTTATATTGGCGTTCAATTTTTTCGGTAAAATAGGCTCGATTTGAACTTTCTTTTGATCAAACGAAAAATTATTCAAATTGGTCAATTGTTGATCACAATTTCCAGCAATAATGTTACCGTTATCAGGATTTGTTAATTGAATACACTTAATTTGTCTGGGTAATTGTTGGGCTAATTGAGTAACAAATTTTTCTACAAACTGAGGCTGTCCTGATTGAAGAACCGTTGTTTGGGAAGCAATTAATAAGTTGCTTCCGAGCATATCAATAGTATCTAGAATATTCTCTCCTTTGATAATGGCACTTTCGGTCAAATTACGACGCGCACTTTCTATTAAACTAGAACGTGCTTTTTGATATACGACAAATTCACCTATCAATAAGATTGGTACTGATAACAGTAATATCTTTGATACTAGAATTCGGCGAAATGATGATTGACGAAAATTCACCATTGGCATTCTCTGATAAGTATCTGCAAACTAAAACAGTACAATAAAGGTTATTCAACAAGTTAATGTACTTCTATTATTAAGTTGATTAATCCTAATAATCAAGTTATTAAATTGCTGCTGGCTAAAAAGAAGTGGTAGATACAAATTTTTACAAAAAAAACAGGCTTTTTGTGATTTTGGTCATTGATAATTGTTTGTGACTATTATTTATGACAATTAGATTAACTTCACTGATACGAGAATTTAGATCCCCGACTTCTTCAAGAAGTCGGGGATCTGAACACCTTGATTTCGATACATACAAATAGGATTGCTATATATTTATTTCAATTATTGTTATTAGCATTCCGAAAATATCAATATCCCTAATATTTATAAATTTGATGACACAGCGATCGCGACCTCACATCACAGTGGTTTTGGCAATGAGTGCAGATGGTAAAATAGCAGATGTTTCGCGTTCTGCGGCTAGATTCGGATCAATTAGCGATAAAGCACACCTAGAAACACAAATTGCTGCAAGGGATGCTGTTTTATTCGGTGCTGGGACTTTACGAGCCTACGGTACGACTCTAACTGTGTCGCATCCAGACTTATTACAACATCGAAAAGACAATGGTAAGGCACCCCAGCCCATTCATATCGTTATTTCTAATTCCGGTAAGTTTAATCCAGATTTACGCTTCTTTCAACAGCCAGTGGAACGTTGGTTAATCTCAACTGCGACAGGAGCGATGTTTTGGCAATCAAGACCGGAATTTAAACGTATACTCATATTTGAAACCGCAACAGGAACAGTTGACATTTGTGCAGCCCTGCAACACCTAACTATTTTGGGTATAGCACAGTTAGCAGTTTTAGGTGGGGGAAAATTGGTAGCGAATCTGCTTAAATTAAATTTTATTGACGAAATTTGGCTGACTGTCTGTCCTTTAATTTTGGGTGGTGAAGATGCTCCCACACCAGTCGGAGGTGCAGGATTTTTAGCAGCAGCGGCTCGAAAATTACAACTGATAGAAGTTCGTACCGAAAACCAAGAAGTATTTCTTCATTATTGCCTGCAACAATTCCCAGATTAGATTACTCTAAATAAAGCTTTTGCTAAGTTTTGTGTATTCAACAACCATGGTGGAAAAAATTAAGCCGAGCTATTCTCTCACCTGGATTAACAGTGTTGCCGAAGTACCTTCCCAAGCTTGGAATGCTTTGGCTATCCCGCTTCAGACTCCGTTTTTTGAGTGGGATTGGTTAAACAATCTCGAAGCTTCTGGTAGCGCTACTGCTCAAAGTGGTTGGTTACCTAATCACCTAACGTTATGGCGAGATAGAACGCTGATTGCTGTTGCTCCACTATACATCAAAGGACATAGTTATGGAGAGTTTGTCTTTGACCATCAGTGGGCAGAGTTAGCTCATCGTATTGGCGTGCAATATTACCCTAAAATGCTCGGTATGTCCCCATTTACTCCAGCGGAAGGTTATCGATTTTTAATTGCACCAGGAGAAGATGAGGAGGAAATAACTTGCTTATTAATACGTGAAATAGATTCTTTCTGTAAAAAGCAACGTATTAGCGGCTGCAATTTTTTATATGTAGATCCCGATTTTCGTCCAATATTAGAACGTCACGGTTTTACAGCTTGGCTGCACCATAACTATATCTGGCAAAACCAAGGTTTTACTAATTTTGATGATTATTTAGGTGCATTTAATGCCAATCAGCGTCGCAACATCAAACGTGAACGAAAAGCTGTGACAAAAGCTGGTTTGGAATTAAAACCATTCACTGGCGATCAAATCCCCCAAGATTTCTTTGCTTTGATGTACGATTTTTATGCTGATACCTGTGATAAATTCGGATGGTGGGGTAGTAAATATCTCACAAAACGGTTTTTTGAATCGTTATACGAAAACTATCGCGATCGCGTCGTGTTTTTTGCTGCTTATAGCGAACAAGATAACAGCCAACCTGTGGGAATGTCTTTTTGTTTGTATAAAGACGATAAAATGTATGGGCGTTATTGGGGTAGTTTCCAGCAAATAGATTGTTTGCATTTTGACGCTTGTTATTATTCGCCCATTGAGTGGGCTATTAAAAATAATATCCAAGTATTTGATCCCGGTGCTGGTGGAAGACACAAAAAACGTCGCGGCTTCCCCGCTACTCCCAACTACAGTCTACACCGCTTTTACAACAATCGTTTGGGAGAAATACTCCGTCGTTATATCAATGAAGTAAATCAACTAGAACAACAGGAAATTGAAGCAATTAATCAGGAGATTCCTTTTAAGCTTGAAGGTTAGAGGTTAGAGGTCAAAAGTTATAGGTCAAAGGTTGAAAACTCCTAACCACTATCTACTATCCACCATCCACTAACTCCGGTGGTACTAACTCATCTCCCCTTGTCCCCCTCGTTCCTTATTCTTTATTTCCTTAAAAAAAGTAAAAGAAAGAATTACACTTAATCTAAGTGTGTGATAACCCTTAAGACGGAAGTTTTTTTAAGTAATTATGAATCTACGTGATAATTTAACAGCAATTGATGAGAAGCTTTCTCAACGACACATTGATTTAGATCCTGCGGGATATTTTATTATTTACATTGACCGTCAAGAAGGACTCATTTTTGCTAAACATTTTACTAACATCATTGATGAGCGAGGTTTAGCTGTCGATCCAGAAACGGGAAAGGTAATTCCAGCAAAAGGAAAAGTAGAACGAACTCACACAACAGTATATTCTGGCAGAACAGCGAAAGAATTATCTGTAAAAATTTTTGAAGAAACTCAGCCCTGTCCGATAACCATGTTTGATCATGCTGCTTATCTCGGTCGAGAATTTGTCCGTGCTGAGATTGCTTTGGTGACAGGGCAAGAGTATGTTCAAGATTAATTAGGGAATTGGGAATTGGGAATTGGGAATTGGGAATTGGGAATTGGGAATTGGTAATTGGTAATGGTATGTTATCAACTATCTCCCCATCTCCCCATC
>NZ_JADEWL010000034.1 GCF_015207665.1 Plectonema cf. radiosum LEGE 06105 | reverse complement strand
GAGATGGGGAGGTTAGGAGTTAGGAGTTTTGAGTTTTGAGTTTTGAGTTTTGAGTTAGAATTTATTCCCTATTCCCTATTCCCCATTACCAATTACCAATTACCAATTACCAATTCCCTATTCAATTGATAAAAGCAAACGACTAACTACCCTACCATCTGGTAATTGATAAAAATCCAATTGTCCTTGAAGTTTTTTTATGAGTTTTTTGCATATTATTAGGTGCTTCATCGGTGGTTGTTTGAGTTTGGAAGGAACAAGTATATCGGAGTTCATATCTTGTTGTAATTCTTCTAATAATTGGGGATGAATGGAACCGTTATCTGTAATAGATATTTCGATAATTTGCGGTTCTAGACGACGACACCAAATATCGATTCTTCCACCTTCTTGAGAGCGGTGACAAGCACCAATTAATAATTCGCTGAGAATTAATTCAATTTTCACAATGTCGCCGTTTATCGTTAATTGTGAGTTAGATATCAGCGAGTCATCTGTATATGATTGTTCATCTTCTAATTTTTGTCCCAAACCATGTACTCCAACCCAGAGTTTATGTTGTTTGAGTAGTTTGTTAACTCCTTTCAAAGACTGTTTAATTAAACTTGCGATTGATATTGTTTCTCGATTAAAAATTAATTGCCACTGCTCTAGCTTTAATAACGCAGTTGTAGAAGCAACGGTATTATCTAACTGTCTTAATAATTGCTGATAGCGTGTCAGAGTTAGTTGGTTATTGGGAATACCTAAATCGTGCATTTGACTGAGTAACATCACTACGTTATTCCGGATATCTTCAAAACGCCGATGTTTGTACCAGTTGAGTTGTTGTAATTCCTCAGTTTTGCAGTGAAGAAGTTGTGTAACTTGTTTTTGCCGACGCAACCAGGCGAGTTGGTTGACGAGAGTTTTCACAGCATCCAAATTTTCTGGCAACCATTTGCGTTGGTGATAGTCTGCCATTAATATTACGCCGGTGGGTTCATATTCAGCGGTGCGTAGGGCTATGACTAAAATTTCCCCAATTGCGCTACCGCAAAGCCATTGTTTAGTCGATTCCGGTAAATCCTCAGCATTAACGCTTACTAAACCAGATGTAGTTATAGCTGAGTGAATCAGTACATCAGTTTGGATTGAGATAGTCGTATCGGTGTTTATGATCAAGCGATCGCCAGCAACAAATCCAGGTAGAATTTGGGCAAATTTTTCACCGGGATTCCAGGATAATAGTGCAGTTAAGGAACAGTTGAGAATTGCCGCGATTTGTTCGAGGACTATAATTTCAGGTTGTTTTTCTTCTTCTTGACTAAGGTTTGTATTTTGAATGGGTTCGAGAATCCGTAGGCTTTGCTCAAAGGTTTGCCAAATTTGTTGTTGATGTTGATTTTGTTGGGTTAGTTGCCATTGACGGACAATTACTCCTAATTGTTGAGCAACGACTTGGATTAATTCCTTTTCGGTTGTTGTCCACGAACGATTGTTTTCGCTGGCAATCATTAAAATGGCATCGGGTATCTTTTGATTGGTACAATTGCTAACTAAAATCGAACGTATTCCCGCTGTAAGTAAAGATGAACGCCAGTTGAAAAATCGTAAATCATCTTCTAAGTTCTCTACTCCTACAGCTTGGGTAGAACGTTCTAAAAGTTCTGCGTCTACCTCTTTTAATTTATCCAAACTAAATTTTAAACATCGGCGATTATGCGGTTGACTTTGGTAAAAAAAGTTGTATTCAGATTCTTCGCGCTCACGAAACAATAATAAAAATCGAGTTGCAGCTAATCGATTTAAAACTTTTGCCGAACAGCTATGTAAAACTTGTTCTATATTTTCATCGTTATAAATGCTTTCTACAATCTGACTTTTAAGAATTGCGTCTTCTTGAATTTGTTGGATACTGGTTTCCATCTTTTCGGTGAGGGAAACCAAGGAAATTAAGCCAGCAGCACCTTTGACAAACTTTTTATCTGCTTCAGACCAAATACGAGGTTCTTTACCTTCTACTGCCAAAAATCCCAATAAGTCTTTTTTCCAAAGAATTGGAGCAACCAGAAGACTGCGGACATCAAGACGCTTCAGCAGCTTTTGGGTACTATAACTTTTCAGCGAACTACGCCCTTCTCCAATCCAAACTAGTTGATTTGCGGACAATGCATAATAAAAGTCGCTCAAATCTTCTACGGTTACGGTATTTTCGGCTTTATTTTGACTTAATTTACCGATATTCAAATGTTGAGTACTAATCCTCTGCCAAAAGGAATGTTCCTTGGGGTCAAACCAGTAAACGTTGGTGCGATTAGGAACGATAAATTGATGAGTAGCAGATACTACAGCCTCTAACCTTTGTTCTAAAGTTGCTAGAGTTCTTAATTTTTCCAACAGTCGCAATAACACTTCGTCTGGGTGCTTGGTTTGTTTGTGTTGTAAATCCATTTCCAATCGAAAAAGTGCCGCACCCAGTTCTCCTACTACAATCATTACCAGTGCCTTAGCTTCGCTACCGATTAAGTAACCCCAGCGTTTGGAACCGAGCATAATCACACCCAAACAACGGTCTTTGTAGCGGATGGGTAACATAATTGTTCCCTGGATGTCCAACTTTACGGCAATTTCTTGCCACCCTTCAGCCCGTTTCTCTAATCGTAAATCAGCTACACCCATCGGACGCTGCTGAATCACTACTTGTTCTAACAAATCTCCCGGACTCAAAACCACCCGTTGCTGTAAATAATTATTATCATCGCTTGAGGGTATCACACCGCCTTTACCGAACAATATATGATTGAGACGGTCGTAAAGAGCAATCCAAATTAAAGAATAATCAAACTGCTCTTTGATATATGAAATAGTCGTTTCAATCAGAATGTCAGCATCATCCTCTTCCCTCAAAGTTTGAAGGATGCGTCCTAATGTAAAGATTTGCTGTTCGGCGACTGAAAAATTTTGATGCTGCCTCATCTGATTATCGGTAAATATAGCCTGTTAATATATAAGATGCCCATAAAACTACCTTGACTTAAGCTGTTGATTATTTAACTTTTATTTATTTGTCAAATATTTGTCAAAATATAATCGTCAATAAAATCTGTAATTCAATTTTCTAAAATTAAACTAATTAAACTAATTAAACTAAATTGGATATTTATCAAGTTGTATTTCGTCCGCTATTATTCAATCTGTTAAAAGCAGATCCCGAAAATTTGCATTCTCAAACAATTCGCACTTTGGAATGGTTGGGAGAAGGTGACAAACAACCTTTTGCAAATTTGCTCAAAAATCGCTTGCAACAATCGTTCTGCTTACAAGATTCCCGGTTGTCACAATCCCTATTTGGGCTGCAATTTCCCAATCCCGTAGGTTTAGCTGCGGGTTTTGACAAGGATGGTGTGGCTATTCCCATCTGGTCTAGTTTGGGTTTCGGTTTTGCAGAAGTCGGAACTGTCACATCCCTGGCACAACCGGGAAATCCCCGTCCCCGCTTGTTTCGTTTACCGAAAGACGAAGCTGCTCTTAACCGTATGGGTTTTAATAACTGCGGTGCGGCTGCAATGGCTGCACGTTTGGCAAAACTCACTTCAAAGTCAGACTCCTTAATTCCTATAGGTATAAATTTAGGCAAATCTAAGGTAACACCGTTAACAGAAGCCGCCAATGATTACGGTCACAGCTTTAAATTACTGAAAAATTACGGTGATTATTTTGTAGTAAATGTTTCTTCGCCTAATACGCCAGGATTGCGAAAATTACAAGATGCAGCTATGCTCGCTTCAATATTGGATGCTTTGCACGCAGAAAATGATTTACAAAAACCAATATTTGTGAAAATTGCGCCGGATTTGGAGTGGGAAGCAATTACAGAAATTGTCTCTTTAGCTCAAAGTTATCAATTGGCGGGAATTATTGCCACTAACACTACAATCAAGCGTGAAGGGTTAAATACGCAAATACTTGCTCAAACTGGTAAATTAATATCAGAAGAAGCGGGTGGAATCAGCGGAAAACCAGTGCGTGAACGTTCTACGGAGATAATTAGGTATATTTGGCAGCAAACCCAAGGTGAAATACCAATTATCGGTGTTGGTGGTATTTTTACCGCAGAAGACGCTTGGGATAAAATTACTGCTGGTGCAAGCTTAGTTCAAGTTTATACTGGTTGGGTTTACCAAGGTCCGGGTATGATACGTCGTATTCTCCAAGGTTTACTGTTAAAATTAGAACAAAATGGCTTAAGTAATATCTCGGAAGCTGTGGGATTAGCAACTGATTAAGAAGTCGTGTTTTTAGGATGATTGTCTGAGATCGGAAATATAGTGGTTTTCACTTGAGTGGAATACAAATTTTACCTCACCTCCCACACTCCCGACTAAGTATACGTTGTCCATTTTCCAAACGATAAACCCCAGATGGTTCCACAATGGGATCTCCAATTTTCCAGCGACGAAGCGGCTTTTCAGATGTATTATTTGGTACAGATTGCACTTCAACGGTAGAGTAGACAGAGGGTACTGCATCACCGGGACGATAGGGGAAACCTTGAGCGCCAGTAATAAAGAAAGTACCGTTTCTTTCGTTACTTCTGACTACGCAACTGCTTGCAATTAAAGCTTCGCTATCAATTGGGCTTTCTAGTAATTCTGTGAGGCTATTCTGGATACCGCTATTGTCTGGAGTGGTGAGATTAATATTTCCCGCAACTCCTAATTGCGAACTGGCTGTAATATCGCTTTGAGCAGTTTGCTGTGTGCGAGGTTCGATACCAAAGATACCTTGAGAATTAATTTCAACCTTACCACCATTACCTGCGAAAGCATTGGCGCTGATGTCGCTGTCTTCTTTGGGTATGGCAACGATAAAGCCATTAGGGGCGTTGATTGTGATGTTGCCACCATTACCACCTTGTTGAGTAGTACCTGTATTGGTGGTGATTTGACTACCGCGACGGAGTTGGAGTAATTCACTCACGTTCAGGTTGATGTTACCACCGTTAACGGATGTAGATTCAGCATTTAATCTAGCTTGATTATCAGATGCACCACGAGTAAAAGTCCACCTGTATCCGGCGGTTTAAACCGCGACTACATAAACAAAGTCTACCTGTATCCGGCGGTTTAAACCGCGACTACATAAACAAAGTCCACCGATATCCGGCGGTTTAAACCGCGACTACATAAACAAAGTCCACCGATATCCGGCGGTTTAAACCGCGACTACATAAACAAAGTCCACCTGCGTGGACTAATATATTTGAAACCCGTGCAGACGGGTTTCGTTTGTGTAGCCGCGACTTCTAGTCGCCAGGTATAGTATTAATTTAGATTTTTCAAACATCCAAGCCTTAGAAGATGTCTATAAAAGCGGTTTAAAAAGAGGGCGGTTTAAACCGCGACTACATAAACAAAGTCCACCTGCGTGGACTAGTTAATTTAGAACCAAAAAAATCTTTGGGCGTATTTACTGTTTCTCAAGTTAAAACTGCTACATAAATGCACCCAAACAAATAAAAATCAAATTTTTTAGCTTGAGACTAAGTTTGATCTTCCACGGGGAAAAACTCCTTGGTATCGGGAGAAAAAGTCCAAGCAATTCCATCTGGATCTTTATTACGACTCCATTCGGGAAATTCTGGATCATCTCTACGCTTGAAAACTGTGCTGGAATAAACTCCCAAACGTTTAGCAAGTTCTGATTGAATTAAAGAACCTAAAAACAGTTGTTTTTCTAAAGGTTTCTCTAGGTGTTCTACAGTTTCTTTTGGTAACTGTTCCTCTCGATTTGCTAATTCAACAACTGATTCTTCCTGCTCAACTTTTACCGGAATCGGTTCGAGAAATTCTTTGTTTAAAGTTACTCCCGGTGCGTTTCTAAAGTCGATTTCTGGTTCGCTACTGTCCAGAATGCTACCCAAAGTATTAGCACTCATAAAGTAATATACTTTATTAGCATCATCCAAGTTAGCAATAGTCGCGCCAAATTCAGAAGCTTTACTATCCAAATAGCGTTTTGCCTTACCTCCATGAAAATTACCCCGCAACGCTAAATCCATAGGGGTAATTCTGCCTTGATTTTCCCGAACTAACTGCTGGAAAACCGGATTAACCTTGTTGCACCATTGTTGCCATTGAAAGGTTCGCCACAAATTGAATGCAATAAGTATGGCAAACACTCCCAACAAAAATCGCCAGGTACTAACTAGGAAAATAATTACAAACGATAATGGCAAAAGTAGAAGCAAAAAACCTTTGCCCGAAGTTTCTAGTGTTGTTTCACTCATGCCTGTGTATTTGCTAAGTGATTTATTTTAGGAAATAATATCATCTTGGCAAAAATTGGGACACTAATTTGTATTGTTTGTCGATTTACAGGAAAATATTTGGGAAAATTTGATTTTATTAATACTCGTAAATTCGCCAATTTTTAGCTAAAAAATCCTTGCTCAGCAGTATTCTCAAGTTTGAAGGGTATTTGGCAAAAAAACTTAATCTCATGCCATTTAGACTAAACTTGGAAAAGTAAGTAATTAATAATACATATATAAGTTGCTCCACCGAGAGATACGAACACCACGAAAATTAATTTCTAAACCTCTTGACAATCTATAGTACATATACTACATTAATGTTACAGAGCAAAAAACACAGTGTAAATCAATCAAATGCCATAAAAATGTTTGATTGTTGCACGATATTTTTCAATCTTGTTAAAACAAATTAATTGGGAGTAAACCAGAAATATGTTGAGTAAAAATTAAAATTTTGAATTGTTTTTACGAAGGTTTATCGGCTTTTAGCACCACAAATCCGTGTAATCCTTTAATCCTTTAATCCGTGTTCAATTCTGATGTGGCGAGTAGCTCAGTTGGTAGAGCGCCTAAACGTCTTTGTTCAAAACTTGCCTGAAAAGGACGATGAATAAAGGTTATCGCTTGTAATGCGGGATGTCGCAGGTTCGAGTCCTGCTTCGCCACCTTCCATTTTGCCTTTCCAGGCTGGGAGTTTAATCAATGAACTATAAATTTTTTACTCAAAATATTAATCAAAATAATCAAAATAATAAAACACCACAAAATCAACCCATTCCTGGAAGAGAAACAGAAATGATTCCGGGGCGTAGTGGGGGTTATATGTTTGATGCTGGTATCTGGCAAATGCTGCGACGCTGTTTGCTAATTGGTACCGCAAAAAGCACTTATTATGCTGGAAAAAATGAATTAACTGAGGATTTTGTCTCAACCGTTCAACAAGCTGTTACGGAGAATCCCGCTCGTGTAGCCGAAGAAATTCTCTACGCTAGCGATGGAAGAGCCATTAATAACAGTGCGCCAATATTTGCTTTAGTATTGCTCTCAATGGGTAAAACACCAGAAGCGAAAGCAGCTTTTACCGAAATTTTTCCGCAAGTAGTCCGTACTGGTAGTCATTTTTATGAATGGTTGAGTTATACCAAATCGCTGCGTGGTTTTGGTAAAATTGTCCGGGAAGCTGGTAAAACTTGGTTGTCTAATTCCGATGCTAAGGGTTTAGCATATCAATTGTTGAAATATCAGCAACGTCATGATTTCACTAACCGTGATGCTTTACGCTTGTTTCACGTTAAACCACCAACTATCGACCATGAATTACTGTTTCATTGGGTAATCAAGGGTTGGGAGGAATTACCCAGTAATATTCCCACTGAAGCTTTATCACAAATTTGGTGGTACGAATGGTTGAAACGCAACCCAGATCAAACCCATGAAGCGATTATCCAAGGACGTTTAACCCATGAAATGGCTGCCCCCGTGGGTAAAATGGATAAACAAGCTTGGCAGTTGTTATTCAACGAAATGCCAATCGGTGCAATGTTGCGTAACCTGGGTTCGCTGACTGAGTTAGGTGTATTGCGAACTGATGAACCTGCAAACATTGATCGCGTTGCAGCAGTTCTCAACAGTAAAGAACGTCTGAGAAAAGGACACATCCATCCCATTGATGTTTTAAAAGCACTCAAAACTTATCAGTCGGGAGGGAAATTAGGACGCAGCAAGAAGACTTGGAATCCAGTTAGCCGCATAGTAGGAATTTTAGAAAAAGCAGTAGAACTGTCTTTTGATGTGGTTGAACCTACGGGTAAAGTGTTCATGCACGCCGTTGACGTATCCGGTTCCATGTCTTGCAGCACCGTGAGTTCGGTAGGACTTACCTGCTGTGAAATTGCCACCACAATGGCACTTGTCACCGCAAAAGCTGAAAAAAACTATATGATTCGCGGCTTTGCTGAAGACTTTCGCGATTTGGATATTACTGCCAAAGATAGTTTTAGTTCGGCGATTCGTAAAGCTAGTAATCAAAATTTCGGTGGAACCGATGCAACAGTAGCTTACAATTGGATGATTAAAAACAAGTTCAAAGCTGATGTAATTTGTTTTTGGACTGACTCCGAAAGCTGGGCTGGTAGCAGTCATCCGTCACAAGCGCTTGCACGATATCGCAAAAAAATCAACCCTAATATTAAAGCGATATACGTCACCCTTGCACCTTATCAGATTACCTTGATTGATCCATTAGACCCCTTATCATGGGATATCGGCGGATTTGATCCCGGTGCGCCGCGTTTGATTCAAATGTTGGCAAATGGTGGATTGTAAAGTGTATTGCGTTTCACCCTTGTAAAGACGTTGCAGTGCAACGTCTCTACTAAATTAATCACGGCGGGGTTTCCTGGTTCGCAACTTGCCCATATCGGGACGATGGACTTAGGATTATCGGTTAAATCTCCACCAATTTGGGGATGAACGGGTTCAATTCCCGTACCCGCCTTTATATATAACCTTGTATATAACCTTGGCTAGAAGTCAAGGCTTTTTTTTGACAATATACTATGAGAAATTACGCAAAATATTTACTGTTTAAATATTATATAGATATATTAAAATGAAAATTTCATATTACTTTTGGCAGAGTCTATTTTTTCTGATGACCAATATTTTTATATTTGGTAATAGCAGCGTAAATGCTGCTGAAACGGTTGTCTTTACATACAAAACATTTCGTAGAACTTTGCCAGTCAGTGAATTAACAAAATTGTCGGAAACAGGAGAAGTTTCTCCAACGTTGAATTATTATTTGCAGCAGACGCAACAAGAACCTCAAGCAGTTCGAGATGTGTTGAATAGACAAGTAAATGTTGATACTGTGACTTTAGACCGCACGTTAAATAGTAAGATTGGTGAATTTTTATTAGACCAAATCAGTCAAACAATTCATACTTCCTCAAATCAAGCTAACAGACAAGCTTTACGTTCGGCAATAGTACTATCTAGCAGTGAAGATAATCAAGTTTCACTGATTGAAATAATTCAAAATTATCCAACTAATGAAGTTTATGTTAGGGCTGATAATTTAGCGCGGACTTATAATCAACTGAGTATTTTGACGGAAGGTTTACGAGGATGGTTAGGTATCCGCTAATTATTAGCTATATTTCCCTCAGATGGTTATCCTGGGGAACCAACAAGCAAAGCCCACCGGAAGTGGTTTAGTGCATATTCATAATTAAACGGTATTAGATATTTTAACTACTTACTAAGAATGATTTATTAATACTTCTATATCTGTCTTTAGAGCAGTTTAGTAACAAAATTTAACTGTTAACTTATTGGTAAAGAATAATTTTGTTTGCACTTTATAACTTACATATCTAAACAATACAATGGCATTTAAAGGTGTAATTTTGGATGTTGATGGAACCCTCGTTCTTAGTAATGATGTTCATGCCCAAGCTTGGGTAGAAGCATTTGCAAAATTCGGTTATCAGGTAAAATATGAGGAAGTTCGACCATTAATTGGTATGGGTGGCGACCAAATTATTCCTAAATTTGCGCCAGGGCTTTCTGATAGTGAAGGGAAAGGTAAGGAAATTACTGATTACCGTAAGGAATTAGTGCTTGATAAATTTGTACCACAAATGTCCCCTGCTAATGGTGCTAGAGAGATGGTATTGAAACTGCAAGAACAGGGAAAGCGTTTAGTAATTGCAACTTCAGCAAGTTCTAAAGTACTTACATCTTTACTCAAAGTGGCGAAAGTAGACGATATTCTTAGTCAAGATGACGCTACAAGTTCCAACGATGCGGAAAACTCGAAACCAGCACCAGATATCGTACAAGTTGCTTTGAAAAAGTTTGAAATGCTGCCCGACGAAATTGTGATGATCGGTGATACTCCTTACGATATTGAAGCAGCAAACAAAGCTGGAATTGAAGCAATTGCAGTTCGTAGTGGTGGTTTTGATGATTCTCAACTCAAAAGTGCGATCGCTATTTACAATGATGCTGCCGATTTGGTAGAAAACTATGATAATTCACCGCTAGCAAGGGCAGAATGATTGTGATATTTTTATCGTAGTGTGGTTAAGAAGAGGTAATCTAAATTTATAGCCACCTGTATAAATATAAATCAAGTTGATGAAATTAATTGCTTTAATATTACTTTTGCTGAGTACGAATTTTTCATTGGCTTTTCCCGCAAATGCTGCTGTAACTTGTCGCGATTTTAACGGACACGAAGTTTGTATTCTTGATATTAAGCGTAGTGCTAAGAGATATTGGAATTATCGGACAACTATTAGTATTGACGGTGAAAAACAACCGTCAGAAATCTATAATTGTCGTGGAGAGTTTAAGATTCAAAATGATGGTAAGATTGTCAGGTTTGGGGAAGATGGTGTTGGTAATTTGATTTGTAAGTTTTTTAAGAAGTAGTAAAAAAAACCGCAGAGACGCTGAGGACGCTGAGTAAAGAAGTACAGAGGTATTGCTGGTTGTTGGGATTTTATTTGTTTTGGGCGACGAGTATGCAAGCAAGAATAAATATGGTAAATCCTACGTAGCTAAATACAGTTATCCAATCTTGCCAGTTAGGGGGAAGTATTAAGGATGTATTGTTCATTGGTGAAAGTGAATAAATTTAATTTTTTGCGAGTGAAAGCATAGTCAAACTCAGCCAAAATTTGATCATATATCGCTCAATAAACTTCATCATGACTACCAATATTAATTAATATAATTATTTGTTCGTTTTCACTATCTTCAAATGTATAAATAATTCGGCAATCATATTCAACTGCACAAGCCCATAATCCCTCTAACTGACCTCGCAGTTTATGCGATTTCAAGGAATTCGTCAATGGATCGTTAGCTAACAGTTCTAAAACAGCTAATATTTTTTCTTCTCACTGAGGATTTTTACGAGTAATACGCTTAAAAGCTCGTTTAAAACTTGTACCCCAAATTAAAGTTATCATTCTTCATCTAATAAATCGGCTTTTAAATCAGAAAAATTACCGCGTTTAGCTTTACCTAATTTCCATTCCTGTAAAGTCTCGGTTGCACTTGCTGCAATTTCTTCGCGTCGCTTTTCAATACGTCTTTTCTTAATTAGTTCAAACAACATATCTTGTTCTTCTGCGGATAGTGCTTCTACATATTCAATAACTGTTTGTAAAGATGCTGATTCATTTATCATTTTTTTCTCCATTACATACACTATCTTTTCAGAACTTATTATCATATTTTAGCGGGCTTTCCGGCCCGCACTACAATGAAAAGAGCATCGTTGAAGGATGCTCAAATAGTATTGATAAGTTAATTATTCAATTAAGCTCCTACAGATTCTTTTGCTGCGTACAATACCTCAACGTTAATATCTTTAATTCCTCTTTCTCTGGCAAATTTCTCGGTATTTCTTTTGACTTTACCTCTGACAAATCCAGGAATTTTGTTTAATTCTGCTAATCCATCTTTTGTCCAACCTAAGTCAGATTCAGCAGAAATTCCTTTGGTAATTACTTCTTTGGTATCATGTCCACCGAAGATTTCTAATAAGTGGTCTTCCATTCCCAAGGTAAAGGAATTATATACCAAGTCGGCGATTTGATTGGTTCCTTCGTAACCCATGAAGGGTTTGTAACCAATGGGGAAGTTTTGAATGTGAATTGGTGCGGCTATTACACCGCAAGGAATATTTAAGCGTTTACCTACGTGACGTTCCATTTGTGTACCGAAGATTGCTGAAGGTTCAACTCTTGCGATCGCGTCTCCAATTGCTCCGTGATCGTCGGTAATCAAAATTTCGTCGCAGTATTCACTAACTTGTTCGCGGAACCATTCTGCATCATATTTACAATAGGTTCCAGCCCAAACTACGTGAATTCCCATTTCCCGCGCTAATATCTTGGTTATCGCTGCTGCGTGGGTGTTATCACCAAATACAACGGCTTTTTTACCAGTTAAGTTTTGACAGTCAATTGAACGGGAAAACCATGCAGCTTGAGATACGTATAAGGTTTGCTCGTTGATAAATTCTTCGTAATTTACCTCTGCACCTTGTTGATTAATTACCTGCTGAATTTTACGGATGCAACGAGCATTTTCTACTACACCCATTGGGGCAATATCAACGTAAGGCATTGCGAATTCTGCTTGCAAATACTTGGCTGACATCATCCCAAGTTCGCGGTAAGGTACTAAGTTGAACCAAGCACGGGGTAAGTTTTTCAATTCATGAACTGAAGCTCCTTCGGGGATAACGGCATTAATTTCAATTCCCAAATCGTGCATCAGTTTTTTCAACTCGGTGCAATCGTGCAGGTTATGAAAACCAAGAGTTGAAATACCAATGATATTTACAGAAGGTTTTTCTGTCTTTCCCTGGGGAAGTTCGTCTTTTTTACGTGCTTTTTCGATGTAGTATTTTACAACTTGCTGCAAAGTTCTATCAGCAGCTTCTAATTCGTTGACGCGATAATGGTTGACATCTGCCAGCATTACATCACATTTAGCATCCATTTGCGCTCTTTCGACAAAGTTTTCTAAGTCTTCTTGGAGAATACTGGAGGTGCAAGTGGGAGTCAATACGATTAAGTCGGGACTTTCTTCGGAGTCTTTACGGGTAATGTTATCTACAACTTTTTCTTGAGAACCACGAGCAAGAACGTTACGATCAACAACACTAGTCGTCACCGGAGTAAAATTTCTTTCCCGTTCCAACATCGATCGCATTACATTAAAATAATCATCACCAATCGGTGCGTGCATGATAGCATGAACGTTCTTAAAAGAACTGGCAACGCGCAGGGTACCAATGTGAGCAGGACCTGCATACATCCAGTAAGCTAATTTCATGGAAAGTTTTCTCCGTTTTATAGAAAATAAAGTTGTCCGATGATTGGACTATAAGTGCTTTAATTTATTAACCTTCTCAATTGTCGCAAAATAAGTAGTTATGAAACAGAGAAGTTAATAGAAGTTGATTTAACGGTTAATTTTTCTAACAATTGAATATTTTTGAAGCAATTTAATAAGTTAAGTAACATGATATAGAGCGTGAGGAGATTATGGAATGGATAAACTAACAAAATACCGTCAATTAATACAGGAAATATTACTCATTCGCTTAAAATAACAAGGGAGCTTTTCGGCTCCCATTACACAATTACCAATCACGGATTAAAAAGGATTGCACGGATTACACGGATTTTAATTACCCATTACCTATTACCCATTACCTATTACCTATTACCTATTACCCATTACCTATTACCCATTACCAATTACCCATTACCAATTCAAGCTGTAACCAACCTTCTTAATGATTGAGCGCGACGTTTAGCAACGGCATTTTTCGCATCTAATTCTAATGCTTTTTCGTAACTTTCTAAAGCCTGAGCATTTAATTTTTTACGTTCGTAAGCATGACCTAAATTATTCAAGGCTGTGACGTAATCTGGTTGTCTTTTCAAGGCTTCTTTGTAATTACGAATTGCTAAGTCGTACTGTTCTTGAGCAAAGTAAGCATAACCTAATCCGTTATAAGCTAAGGTTACATAATCTGCTGTTGCAGCATCTGTTTCTTCTTGTTGTTCGTCTGCTGCTTTGATTGCTTTTTGAAATAGGCTAACTGCTTGAGTAAATAGTTTTTTCTGTGAATAAATACTGCCTAATTGGTAATATTCTGCAATCGAACCTGTTTCTTTGCTTAATTTAGAACGCAGTTTAGAAAAAGAGCCTTCTTGTTTGCGAGATTTAAAAATTTGGCGAAAAACGCTTATAACTGTTAAAAACAGCAAGCCTACTAAAATAGATAGATAAATAACTGCTAAATTACTATTCATGAGCTTTTATTAATGTTCAATTATCAGTTATTACTTATTCCAGTCTACTATTTAGGATACTAGAATTGTCGGTGAGAAAAAATTACGATTTATCAATTTTGAGGGAGTAGTAACTATAAGCCCCAATATTCAGCGCGTTGTTTGAGCCAACCTTTTTCTATATAACTAGCAATTAATTGGCTGACTTGTCGTCTTAGTTCATCATATTGTAATCCTTTGGGCATGACTACTGATAATGGTTGTGTTGATATTTTGGTTGGGAGTAATCGATATTGGGGGTTTTGCTTTATCCAGTTGCTGAGGCTGGTAATATCGGCGGCGAAGGCTATTACTTGGTTGTTCTCGATGAGGCTTTGTCCTTCTAAGTAAGATTCAACTCCGACTAATTCGGCTTTGGGGAGGTAATATCTTAGCGGGGCAATGGTGCTGGAGTTTTTCAGAACGGCTATTTTACTGTTTTGTAAGTCTGTCAGCTTTTGAATTGATGTGTCTTTTGTTGCTATAAATCCGCCATCTAAGTAGTAAGGAACGCTGAAATTGACGATGCGTTCTCGTGAAGGAGTTGCTGTTACTTTGGCGATCGCGATATCAACTTCACCTTCTATAACCGCTTGGAGTCGCTCTAAGTTAGTTACAGGTTTGAATTTGACTAAATTATCTAAATTATCGGAATTACTTACGTCTGATTTACCTAACAAATCTTGTGCTAACCGTTGTGCTAGTTCGATTTCTAATCCTTGTAAGTTACCGCTTTCGTCTTTGAATCCTAAAGGCGGAAAGTTATCTTTGACTGCAACAATTATATAACCGCGCTGCTGAATTTCTTTTAATGTTGCAGCAGATACAGATGATGTTCCGACATTGAGGAACAAAAAAGTTAAACATAGAAAAATTACAGCGGATAGTAGCAGATGTAACTTATGCTGCTGATTGTATTGCCGATTCTGTCGATAAATTAACCGTAATTTCAACCAATCAATCATAGAAGAGCAACAGTAGTTACATCCGTATACATCCGTTAGTAGATTTTGGATTTTGGATTTTCCTTGATATCTAAAATCTTAAATTTGTTGGGGTGTTGATAGTTAACCTTTGGCTTGAGAGGCGATTTCGGCAACTTTGCTAAAACCATCGGGATCTAAAATCGCCATTTGAGCCAACATTTTACGATTAATTTCGATGTTGGATTTTTTCAAATAGCCCATGAATTTACTGTAACTCATACCGTGCTGACGGATAGCAGCGTTGATACGAGTAATCCACAGACGACGGAAATCGCGTTTGCGTTTTTTGCGATCGCGATAAGCGTGACGTAGGGCTTTCATTACCTGTTGGTTAGCGGTTCTAAATAAGGTAGAATGAGAACCACGAAAGCCTTTAGCTAGTTTAAGGATTTTTTTGCGGCGTTTGCGAGCTACATTACCGCGCTTGACTCTAGTCATAGTTTTAGTTTCTCAGAAATTTGGCAATAGTTTCCTAATATTTTAGGATTTACAAATATGGAAGCATACCGCGTACATTATCGGCATCGCGATCGTTAACAATCACAGCTTTGGACAAATTACGCTTTTTAGCGGTAGTCTTCTTTTCTAGAATGTGGTTTTTGAAGGCTTTGCGACGAACGATTTTACCAGTACCTGTGGCACGAAATCGTTTCGCAGCAGCTTTACGAGATTTTAGCTTAGGCATTTTCTTCTGCTTCTATACTTAAACACAAACCCATATTATAGTTGGTAATTAGAGCGAAAGCTAAACTAAGTTACTAATTTATGGATGAAATAGAGATTGTAGACCAATCCACGTTAAAATACTTTCCTCAACCCAACCGATCAACTATTCTGATAATAGTTTTAACAAATACTATTTTAAGGATGAATAGTATATAGGAAATGAATAACAGCAAACAAGTCTTATGGTTGCAGGTTTTCGGTTTAGCGATGGTACAGGGAGCAATTACACTTAGCTGGGTAATTTACAATTTTTATTTACCTAAATTATTAGTACAATTCGGTTTCTCTCAATCTTTGGCGATAAGTCTGCTAATTTTAGAAAATGCTTTAGCTGTATTCATGGAACCTGTGATGGGTTCCCTTTCCGATCAAAATCAACGTTGGTTTGCTAGCCGTTTCCCTTTTATTACAGTTGGGGTGTTGCTTTCCTCAGCTTTGTTTATTGCTATTCCATGTGTTGTTACTTTTGTTCCACCGACAACAGTATTAAAATTTATTTTGCCAGTACTAGTAGTCGCTTGGGCTTTGGCTATGACTGTATTTCGCAGTCCGGTGCTGTCTTTGTTGGGACGGTATGCAATGCCAAAAAGTTTACCAATGGCTGCCAGCGTACTGACGTTAATTGGTGGAACTATCGGTTCTTTTAGAATTGCTGCTAATGATTTACTGCTTAGTTTTGGTCCGATTATTACTTTTGCTTTTGGTTCTTTTGTGCTATTAGGTTCAGCAGCTGTATTAAGATTTATCCATCCTCCGCAAATTGTATCGCAAGAACCAGTTGATAAACATCAAGCAGCATCACCTTTACCAATATCAATTCCAGCATTGGGACTAATTTTTGTTTTAGGTGGTAGTTTTGCTTGGGGTTATCGCTCATTGTTTGATGGAGTAGGTAAATTTTTGAAACTTCAGGATTCGAGCGATAATATCCAGTTACAAATGGTGATATTCGGTATTGCTGTGGCTTTTGCGGCTTTACCTGCTGGTTTGATTGCTTCTAAAATTGGTAATCGTAACGCTATGCTTGGTGGTATTTGTGCGGCTATCTTATTAATGTTATTGCTACCTTTTGTTGGTGCGAATGTAGTAATTCTTGCTTTTTTGGCAATTGGGATTAGCTTCGTTTTGAACGGTACAATTCCCTTCGCTTTAGAAATGGTTCCACCCCATCGTGGAGGATTGGGTATCGGAATGTATTTTGGTGGTGTTGGCTTAGCTATGAGTATTTTTGGTTCGGTGTTTAATCAACCCCAAGGGATTACACCACAATTCGCGGCTTTCATGAGTGCGATCGCATTTTCACTTGTCTTCGGATGCATTATTTCCACTAACTTTATTTATCGCGAAAACAAAATATAGTTTCATCAAAACCCTAACAACAAGAAAAATTCAACTATCAAAAGTTATGTAAATCCTTGTTCCACACCACCAAAAAAATAAAACTCCAGAGCGATAACAATATCAAAACTATTAACTGATAATTGATAACTGTTAGTTGATAATTGATTTATTATGGATTTTGGGATTAAAGATAAAGTTGCTGTCATTACTGGTGGTGATTCTGGTATTGGTATGGCTACAGCGAAACTGCTCGCTGCTGAAGGTGTGAAACTAGCTTTAATTGATAAAACTGACGATAATTTAAAACAAGCGGCTGAGGAAGTTGGAAAAATCGGCGAAGTAAAAGGTTGGCAAGCAGATTTAAGAGAACTCAAGCAAGTTGAAGCTGCTAAAAATCAGATTTTAGAACATTTTGGCAAAGTTGATATTTTAGTTAATGCAGCCGGAATTACTGGTGCAACGGGAGATTTTCTCGAAATATCCGATGAAGATTGGCACGAAGCAATTGAAGTAGATTTGATGTCAGCAGTACGGGTTTGTCGTGCTTTCATTCCATCGATGCGCGCAGAGGGTTGGGGAAGAGTCGTTTTAATAAGTTCCGAAGATGCTTTACAACCTTACCCGGAAGAATTACCTTATTGTGCTGCGAAAGCCGGAGTACTCAACTTAGCCAAAGGATTATCAAAAGCTTACGGAAAAGATGGTGTGTTGGTAAATTCAGTTTCTCCTGCATTCATTGCAACTCCTATGACAGACAAGATGATGAAACAGCAAGCGGAAGAAAAAGGCATTAGTTTTGAAGAAGCAATTTCCCAATTTTTGTCAAAAAATCGTCCTCATCTCGAATTAAACCGTCGTGGAAAAGCCCAAGAAGTAGCTGCGGTAATTGCGTTTTTGTGTTCCCAGCAAGCTAGTTTTGTGCTTGGTGCGAATTATCGAGTTGATGGTGGTTCGGTTGCGAGTATAGAGTAAGGAACAGGGAACTGTAAACACGAATTGATATTAAAGGCTGATTTCTTTACCCCACCACACACTCAGTAAACTCTCGCTTCAAGGCATTAAATACCGGAGAAGCTGGTTGTTTTTGCAAATTATTTGGTTTACTCCAGGTAAAAGGTGCTTCTTGGGCTGCTGATATCCACAGCAAACGTTTGGCTCGCGTCATGGCAACATAAAATAAACGGTATTCTTCAGCGATTTTCAAATGTTTTGCTTGTTCCCATGCTGCGGTTACGTCGGGTAAGGTTCTTTCTCCATGCAATGCAGCACGGATTTGAGCGCGGGCTACTTCTGATAAGGTAAAGTCACCCAGGAATTTTCTTTGCGGTGGTACCCAAAATTTACCTGGTATTAAGTTTTCGTGTAAAAAGGGTAAAAATACGTAATCCCAATCCAAACCTTTGGCTTTATGCATGGTGATGATTGTCAGTTGATTACGTCTTGTATAACGGGCTTCTGAGTCTTCGGTGTCTACTGGTTCAAAGCGTTCGGAACTGACGATTTCGCTGAGTACTACCAACATTGTCCCCATGGAAATGTTACCGAAAATTTGCTGATTAATTCTTTCTGAAAGTTTATCTGCGGTGGCTAATTCTGCTTGTTGATACTCTAGCTTTAAAGCAATAAATGATATTAACTGATAAAGAGGTAATTCTAAACGAGCGTTGAGTAAATCTCGGCACAAATCACCGGCTTTTTTAACGGCTTCGGTTTGTAGTGGTGCTAGGGGAGAAGGATATAAGAATTCTTCGGGTAAGGAAGCTAAAGCATTTAAATCTTGGGGTTCAATTAATCTTCTTTTGACTAACACTCCTAATGCTGCTTTGAGAAAATCGGCAGAATGAGGGCGATCGCAAAATTGTAAAATTGCCAATATTTCTTCTGGTACATGAGAATGTCGGTCTTGTTCTCCTACGTCATAAAGTGAAATATTATGCTGTTTACAAATTGGTCTGAGTGCTTCACTTAACCATGTTCCCTGACGATTTTCTCTGACTAATATCGCTGCACTACCGTTGTTTTCATTGTCTTGGGGAAATAGTTCGATGATTCTCTTTGACAGTAATTCAACGGTGTGATGAATGTCTCTAGGAGTATAAATTTCAACTCCTCTTCCCACTGCTGCGGGGTTCGCATTTGGTTGCGGATCATTGAAGTCAACACTCAGGATTCTTTGATTGCGGAATGGGAGGGGAAGATGGGGGGAGGATTGTGTGTGGGTTTTTTGGTGTTTTTGGTAGAGGCTGTTTACCCATTCGAGGGCAAAGTTTGCAGTTTCGATAATAATTCTACTACTGCGACCGGCTTGATTCATAGTCGCCAAAAGTCCTTGAGAATCGCATTCTTGGCAAAATTGACGAAAATAAATTGGATCGGCGGGAGTAAAAGTAGAATTAATCGCTTGATTCGGGTCACCAACACGGATTAAATTAATTTGGGAATTGGTAATTGGTAATTGGTAATTGGTAATTGGAAGTGAGCTTTCCCTCTCTCCTTCACTAGCTAATATTTCCAACAACTTTGTCTGAAGTGGACTGGAATCCTGTGCTTCGTCTTCAAATACTGCGAAAACTTGATTTTGCTCGATTTTTCTGGCGCTTTCGTTGTCTAATACTCGCAATGCTGCTAATATCATGTCATCGTAATCAATAAAATCGCGATCGCGCATCAAGTTCTGATATTGTTCGTATAATCCGGCGGCAATTTTCAAAACTTCATATGCATCGGTGCTTTGCTCGCTTAATTGATGTAAGTCTTCGGGTAACATTCCCGAACTTTTGGCTTCATGAATTACCGTTGTTGCTAATTCTGGTAATACTTCTGTGCGTAAAACCGATTGACGACGCAATCTTTCTGTTTCTTCTCCGTCAAATTGCATACCTTCCATCAATTTTGCATACAGTCGAGGATTGCTGGTAATCCATCTCTCCACTGCGGTACGGATGAAGCGGTGACTTTGATTTGGGGTAATTAATGTTACGTAGTCTAGTTCTAAACCGGATAATTGGGGATGACGGCTGGCAATATTTAATGCTAAACCGTGCAAGGTATATACTACAAAACCCGTTTGAGGTAAAGATAAACCTTCTCTGAGGTATTTACGGATTTTGGCTTTAATATTAGCAGCAGCGGAACGAGTGAAAGTGACAACTACTAATTGACGGCGAATTTGGGGACGTAGAGAGTTATGATTTTGGTACTGACGGGCGATGGCAATTGCCGCAGCAGCAGCCATCCCTGTAGATTTACCGGCACCGGGTACCGCAGAAACTGCTAAAGGACCACTTTTCCAGTCAGCCATTTGTTGTTGTCCGCAACGTAAAGAATTACGGATATTTGCAATTGCGGCTTCACGGGAATTAGATGTGTGCAACGTCGGTAATTTTGCTACTGACAAAGGATTATCTGGCACTGGATAGATGGAATTAGTGTCTGACATATGCGAATTTATATTATAGATTTTATATATTCAAAAGCTAGGGGTGATATGTGGGTTACAAGCAGCTATTGTTACATAAAAAGTTATAAGTTTGTATGCAGGTTATTATTGCCTAATTTCTCAATAACAACATCATGGCAACCTAATTGTTGGTTTGCTGAAAATGTATAAAAAGCACCTATCTTTTTCAAGCTCATAATCCTAAAATCCTTGCTAAATAAACTTTACAGTCTGCTTTTACTTACTGATAAAAACATTGAGGTTTATTTGAATAGACAAATCATTTCCTCAATTATTTCATAATTCAATGATGACAAATCATAAATTTAATTTACATTATTTACATTATCTGGGTTTAACTTTTTTTATTGCCATCGCGATTATTTTGCGTTTTTGCAATTTGGAACTTAAGCCTTTGTGGATGGATGAAGTTATCACCGCTATCTTTAGTTTAGGAAAAAATTATAGTTCTATTCCTTTGGATATAGTATTTTCTGTGGAAAGTTTGCGAGATGTTTTTACCTATCAAACTGGGGTAAGTTGTAGTCAAATTGCTCAAAATATTGCTACTGATTCTACCCATCCACCGCTGTTTTTTTGCGGGATGTATGGGCTTCTGGGATGGATGAAACCCTTGGGAGATGATTGGGTAAGTAAATTGCGATCGCCATCTGTATGGTTTGGTGTAACTTTAGTTGTGACGGTATATTTTCTTAACCGATTAGCTTTTTCCCGTAAAGCTGGATTGATGGGTGCTGCAATTGTTGCTGTTTCACCTTTTGCGGTTTATTTATCCCAAGAAGCGCGACACTATACTTTACCAATGCTGACAATAAGTTTATCTTTGTTAGCACTTATACAAATTCAACGAGATATTTTTGCATCACAGCAAATTAAGATCAGGATTTGGGTTTGGCTGTCATGGACAATGATTAATATTATCAGTATTTATATTCACTATTTTTGCATTATTGTCTTTATCGCTCAAGTTGCAACTTTAGTGCTGTTGATTTGGAGAAAGCTGAAAATTCTCAAAATCCGAAAAGTTTTGCTAACAATGATTTTATCTAATAGTGTAGTTTTGATTAGCTTAATTCCCTGGTTTCGGGTAATGCAAAATCATTTAAATCGTTCCGAAACCAATTGGTTACCTATTCCTCAACACATTGAACCGCTATATCAAACTTTGATTAATTGGATTATCATGGTAGTTATTCTACCAGTAGAAAAACAGCCTTTACCAATAACAATTATTTCTGGTTTGTTAATGTTATTATTTGCGGGTTGGTTGGGATGGAAAGTATTTCGAGGAATTAAGTTTTTGTTAAAAGAACCACAAACTCGTTTACCTACTTTAACTTTATTGAGTTTTACAACTTTCGTATTGTTAGGAATCTTGGCGATTTCTTACATATTCGGTAAAGATATTACAGTCGCACCCCGTTATAATTTCATTTATTATCCCAGCTTCAGCGCTTTAATTGCAGCCGCTTTGATTTCTGAAAACAATAGTAGTCGGATTATTTTGTTCGCTGAAAATTCTCTAACAAAACAAAATATTCTCAAATTTAGCACTCAAAAATTATTCTTACCAATCGTTTTATTAACTAGCTTTATTAGCTGTCTATTCGTAGTATCTGACTTAGCTTTTCAAAAACCATATTTACCCCAACAAGTAGCACAAAATATTTACCAACAACCAACTGTTCCTTTAATGGCTGTAATGGCATATCGTAATTATCAAGATGTGGCTTTGGGTTTAAGTTTTGCTTTGGGTTTGGAAAGGGAAGTTAAGAGTTTTCAAAATAGCAATATTCCTGCATCAAATTATCATAATTTTGCTTTCTTTAATCAATCCGTTGGATTAGAATCGGTTTTTAAAAACCTTTCCCAATTACCCAATCAAAATATTTCTCAACTTAATTTGTGGATATTTGCACCCGGAAGAATCCGAAACGATTATCCCCAACAAATTCAAGTTTCTCCATCATTATCTTGCAACATCGACACTAACCAACATTATCGTATCGGCATTCCTTATCAACTTTATCGCTGTCAAAAAAACAACTAGGTTATTCCGCACAAAAAACTCTGCGTACCTCCGCGCCTTCCTTTGCGCTCCTCTGCGTTAAAAAAATATATAATTTTGGGCGTTGCTGAAAAGATGTATGAAAATGATTTTGCGTGATTTTGAAATCCTTGGGAGACGTGATAAGTAGTTAAGCCTTGATGATTTATATAATTACCACTCAGTTATAAAACTATTCCCTATCTATATCTAAATGTAAAGTTTTGTAAAGAATTGAGCGGATTTTTGAATTTACATCTGACAACCTAATGAAGCAGACAATTCAAAATCATTGTAGGAGCAGCTGTGTTAGAGCAACACCCGATATATCAATCGTTTTTCTGTCACATATTAGCATTACGCATATGACACATTCTGAAGATTTAAACGGGCAGCTAAATAAATTAGCAACAGAAGTTTGTCAACATCCGAATGGTAGCCTGAAACGACAGCGATTGTTAAATCAATTGATTTCTCAAATGCAGCACTCAGGAAAAATTTGGAAAGGTAGCGATATTCGGGAGCAATATTATGAAGATGGATTACAACAAACTTGGTTTTGGTTTTGCAAAAATATTCATAAATATGATGCATCTCAAGCGAATGTAATTACTTGGTTTAATGTCCATCTAAAGTATAGACTTTTAGATATTCGGCAACAAATAGCTGAAGAAATGAAAATTAAAGCAGCTAATTTAAAATCTGAAGAATCAAATCCGATAGATCCAATTGATAAGTTACCTGCACCTGACAAACCGCAACCAATTTTAGAAGAAACTCTAGAATGGATTGAAACACAAGGTAGTGAATTACGTCGTCTTCATATTCGTTCATTTCCGCATATTAACTGTCAAGTATTGCTCAAATATAAACTACCTCCTGATGCAAAAACTTGGCGTGAATTAGCGGAAAAATTTGGGAAAAGAGAAAGTACTCTCAATCATTTTTACAACCACAAATGTCTTCCTTGTCTGCTAGCTTTTGGCAGAGAACAAGGATATATAGACACGTAGCAAAAGTTATTTTTACGGTATTTACTGATGATATCAACAGAACAGCTAATCATTTCTATTCCGATTACTCAATCTGAGCGAAATCAGGCAAATAAATTTGCTCAAGAACAATCAAATCCCGAAAAAGCCAAGCAAGTTTACCATAATACTTTGGCTGTATTAGTAACTAATAACTATTTACAAATGTTAGACATAGCGACTTCATTAGAACAGAGTTATAGCTGGAATACTGTTGCTCGATTAAGTACTAATATTGCGGACTTAAATTTACCAGAAAAGGGACATTTAGAATGTCGTTCAATATTAAAAGGTAATGATACTTGTTACGTTCCTCAAGATGTCTGGAATAACCGTATTGGTTATGTTGTAGTGCAGCTTGATGAAGATTGTAAACAAGGAAATTTACTCGGATTTGTGCCGCAAGTTAACAGCACTATGCTTAATCTTAACAAGTTGCAATCTTTAGATAATTTATTTGAACTTCTACATTCTAATCAAACTGTAATCCAGTTAAATAGATGGTTAGAAAATGCGATTGATACAAACTGGCGAAATATTCAAGAAATCATAGATAAACGAACAATTAATCCTCTTTTTGTATTTGCAGATATTTCTCCTAAAATTGCGAATTCTGAGAAAATGGAAGATATAGTAACAGAATTATATTCTAGCCAAGATGAGATAACTAAAGTTGATTCCGATTCTGAAAAAGCTTTAATTCATCTATTAAAAAATACTCACAATGAAGAAATTCGCTGGAAAGCCGCCGAATTACTTTGGGAAATAAATCCACAAAATCCCGCAGGAGGAATCAGAAAAGCAATTGACTTGGGTATACACTTTGATCAAAATGCTGTGGCTTTGATGGTGGCAATTTTACCCAAACCGGATGAAAGCTTGGCAATTTTAATTAGAGTATATCCGGGAGGTGGTAAAATTCATCTTCCCCTAGGATTACAACTCAGCGGTTTAGATGCAGAGGGAAACTCGTTTTTTACAGTACAATCTAGAAATAAAGATAACTATATTCAGTTTAAATTTACTGCTGAATTAGGAGATAAATTCAACATTCAGGTTGCTTTAGGAGATGCAAATATTACAGAGAGATTTATTGTTTAGTTATTCAGATAATTTGTATGCGCCGATTTTTCTCTGTTCAAAGCAATATTTTTATTTGTAGAGATGTGATACAATTCGTCTCTACATTTTTGATATTTTTAACGCGAAGGGACGCAAAGGTATACGCAAAGGGACGCAAAGTTTTTTATTCCTATGGTGTAAAAAAGAATAAATTTATTACAAATATTATTACAAATATTATTAAAAATGGAAACATTAGCATCTATAATCTATTCTTCAGTATAATTACGGTTATAAATTAGACGAATTTTTAAGAAAAACCATTACTCCCCAAGCGTCATGAGCAAGTTTGTTGTATTGAATATTTACGAAGGCAGTTTTGACCAAGGGTTTCGTGTAATGCTTGAAATTGGTGAAGATGGTCGAAGATTCTTTAAACAAGAGATTACACTTGCTCCGGCACCGGATATTCCCCAATTATATCGAGATTGGCAAGACAAATACCGCGAGTTGGGTAAAACTAGACAAATTAATATTCCTGCGGCTCAAATTACTAATTGTTCTGTAATTGAAGATGAAAATATTGCTAGAAATCGATTTGAAAAATATTTGATTCAGTGGTTTGCTCAACTTTCCTTCCGAGAATTACAGGTAAGGATAGAAGAAAAAACTTATCCAAATGAATTAATAAGAGTAATCATAGATACTAATAATATTTATTTAAAAAAGCTTCCTTGGCATTTATGGAAATTATTTCACAATCGTCCTCAAGCCGAATTTGCTTTGAGTGCAGAGTATTCACGTTCTAGTGAACCTTTAAAACGTCCTATAAAAATTTTGGCAATTTTCGGTGGTAGTGAAGGATTAGATTTATCTTTAGATCGACAGTTATTAATAAATTTACGCAAGCGGGGAGCGAAAGTTACTTTTTTAGAAAAACCTCAAATAAAACAACTTAGTCACAGTTTGTGGGAGCAACATTGGGATATTCTATTTTTTGCGGGACATAGTTCTTCTAGAGAAGAATGTAACAGCGGAGAAATTCAAATTAATGATAGCGAGAGTATTTCATTAAATCGGTTGAGAAATGCGTTAAGAACTGCGGTTAAAAATGGTTTAAAATTAGCAATTTTTAATTCCTGTGATGGTTTGGGTTTAGCGGATGAATTGAGTGGTGTGAAAATTCCGCAAATAATTGTAATGCGTGAACCTGTACCCGATGAAGTAGCAAGACAGTTTTTGCAATACTTTTTAGAAGATTTTTCCCAAGGACATTCTTTGTATTTAGCGGTACGAAATGCACGTCAACGTCTTGAATGGATGGAAGAAGAATTTCCTTGTGCTTCTTCGTTACCTGTCATTTGTCAAAACCCCGCAGCACGTCCTTTAATTTGGGCTAAAAAAACAATTTCACTTCAGAAAATAGCAATTTTCACAAGTGTAATATTCGTAGTTATGTTCACTTATTTAAATTTACCTAAACCTGAAACTGTTAACGAAAATCTTCCTCTAAAACAATCAGAAGTAATATCAGATTCCGGAGATACTTTAGAAAACTTAGGCGATAATTTTAGTTGGGGAGAAAAAATATTAATCGACTATAATTCCAATATATGGAAACAAAGAGGTATAGAAGCTTTTTCCCAAAAGAATTACGAAGATTCAATCGGATATTTGGAAAAATCGCTTAAACTAAATCAGAATGACCCAGAAACACTAATTTATCTGAATAATGCTGTAGCGATGGAACCTTCACAAAGCGTTAAGCTTCCGGTTTTAACTACAGGTACTCAACGTTGCGTTATTCAAAAAAATCTAGAGCCTTTAAAAATTGCTGTAATTGCTCCTATTTTTGGCAATACAACAAACCAAATCAATGAAGAAATATTGCAAGGAGTTGCCCAAGCTCAAAATCAAATTAATTTAAGCTGTGGTATTGAAGGTAGGCTGTTACAAATCGTTATTGTTGATGATAAAGATAAGGCTTCTACATCTGCACAAGTAGCTACAAAATTGGCAAATAAGAAGGATATCTTAGCTGTAGTTGGTCATTATTCAACTAGAGCAACTCTCGAAGCTGGAAAAGTTTATAAAGAAAACCAAATGGTTGTAGTTTCTCCTACCAGCACTGCTGTGAGAAACTCTCTTAATAGAGACAGAGACTATGGAATTGATTTGAATAAATATGTTTTCCGTACACCAACACATGACGGGATTGCAATTAAAAATTTAGTTACTTATATGGTTAGAACATTAGGTAAAACAGAAGCAGCTATTGCCTATGATTCTAGTGGTCCCTACAGCAAAAGTTATCGCGAAGAATTGAATAATCAACTGCAATCAATACAAAATGGTAAATTGATTAATCTTAGCGAATGTGACCTTTTCAATAATCCCAATCTCGAAAATTGCGTCAAAAAGGCTAATGAAATAGTAAGTGTATTAGTGCTTGTTCCTGAAACAGGTATAACTTTGAATAAAGCTTTGGAAATTTTAGATAGCAATAAAACTTCAAATCTGACACTCTTCGGTGGAGATTCTTTGCATAGCCAAGCAGTAGAGAATAAGGGTGAGAAAGCCAAAAATCTGATGATTGCAATTCCTTGGTTTCCAAACGAAAATCAAGCGAATCAAAGTTCATTTGAAAGAGATGCTCAAAAGCTTTGGAATGTTCAAGTAAACTGGCGTACCGCTATGTCATATGATGCCACTATAGCAATTGCTGAAGGTTTGCGACGTATGGGTAACAATCCAACTCGCGAAGGACTTCAAAAGGAGTTATCTGCACCGGATTTTTCTATCGAAGGTGCAGTAGGAAAAGTAGAATTTGAAAATGGCGATCGACGCATCAAAGATGAACGCCGCATCAAAGATGAACGACGCATCAAAGATGAACGACGCATCAAAGATGAACGCAAAATCCCCCCCGAAAACGATGATCAAATCGGCGTACTAGTCCAAGTAAAATGCGACACTCTTTCATTGCAGCCTAATTGTAATTTTGTTAAAGTTCCACAACAGTAAAGTTATGAATTGTAGAGACCTAACAATGCTACATCTCTACGGTACCACCGGAATTTTAACCTTTAACCTTTAACCTTAGACCTTTAACCTTAAACCTACTCCTTATTCATCAATTTGCCAAGAATCTTTGGTAAATTCTTCATCCAAAATTCTCTTCGGCTTGACGATCACAATTATTCTTCCTAATAAGTCTACTTCTGGTTCGGTTTCAAACCACTGAAAATCTAATTCTCCCGAATTTTCTACGACAAAATAACTACCAGAATCCCATTTCCTTTGGGAACGATCTATGGCTACCATTATTGGTTGTGGAGTATTTTGGTCTTGGTTGGGAAATCTGTCGCTGTTACACAATATTACCACAGGGTCTTGAGCAGCTAACACCACTTGCCAACCTGGTAAAGGTACCCACGCGCCCTCACCTGCAAATTTTACCATGTTAAATGGTCCATTTTCTTCCACTATAGGCACCGCTTGCAAATCATTCGGTGTCAATGGTAACTCACCCACCACCGGAACTACACGAGACATTTCTGCATCAGATTCCAGACGGTAAAAGGGTAACAACGGTGCGGGACGTTGGGGAACAACGGTAAAATCAGTTAATAAATGTTCGATTTTTTTCCGCGCTGATTCAGTATGAGCAAACTTTAAACCTTTAGCAATAAAACGCGATCGCAATTGCAAATCTGATTTTTGTCTGGCTTGTTTCCAAGTTTGATAAGCCACCGCATCTCCAGGATGTGCGGAAAACCCTTCCGGTAAATTACGCAAGCGGGAAAAATCTTTGATTGCTCTAGCTACTTCTTTAACTTCATCTGCATCAACTTTATGCTCAAAGGTAAGCTCAGCAGCACTTGCACGTTCTTCTTCAGTGAGCAAACGCAACTCATATAAGATATCGCTTCCTCGTTGGGAATAATATGATTGTACTTCCTGCGGCGCACCACCTTTTTTCAAAGAATTATAAACTTGAGAGCCAACAATAATTTGATTCTGCTGAATGGGTTCAAAACCAGTAGCTTCAAAAATGTCTTGAGGATTGTAACCGACTTTTTGCAAATAAGCACAACCTTGTCCCCATTCCACCCAGTTTCCTTCTTTTTGTCTGAGTTTTTGTAGTAATTCTTGGACTACTTCCGGATCTGGTTGATTTTCAGTATTTTGAATTGGGGATGGGAAATCTGTCATAACTGGGGATAGGAAAATTCACGGTAGTAAATACAATTTTATGATGTAACGGCGTAACTAGACAAAACTCATGGTTACAGATTTTCTCTGAAAGTAAAAAAAATCAACTTCAATCTTGGGGTGAATACTCTACCGTTAGTTAAAATTATGAGTTATCAAAGAATAATCCAGCATCGGACAATAATTTTAACTCCGTGTTTTCGCGGTTAATATCAACCTTAATTTAGATAATAACCCTTTGAAATTAATGATTAACCTCAGTTTGACTGTTCTCTGAGATTACAGATATTTATCCTAAAAACCTGACTTCTTTGATTTTCATCTAACTTAGGTTAATCATTAAAAAGATTACAGAAAAAATACAAAATAGATTTGTATCAAATATAAAAAAGCACCTATGATGATGTGAAGGAATACGTATAATGAAAAATCTTCCAAACGAACTAAATAATATCCAGAGTAAATTAATGACTTCAGAAAGACGTAAAAAACAAAAAATCTTAGTGGTAGACGACGAACCTGATAATCTAGATTTGTTGTACCGAACTTTTCGTCGTGACTTTCAAGTGTTGAAAGCAGATAGCGGTACTAGTGCTTTAAGAGTATTAGCTGAGGAAGGAGAAGTTGCTGTAATTATCTCTGACCAAAGAATGCCAGAAATGAAGGGAACTGAATTTCTTAGCAAAACTTTACCTCAATTTCCCGATACAGTACGCATCATTTTGACTGGTTTTACCGATATTGAAGACCTTGTAGACGCGATTAACGCTGGACAAGTTTACAGATATATTACCAAGCCTTGGGACCCCGAAGAACTCAAAGGAGTTGTACAACGGGCTGCTGAAACTTACGATTTGCTTAAACAGCGTACTGAAGAATTACGTCGCGCAAATTCCCAAATGGCGTTATTAACTTCATCGGTACAGATTAGCCAAACTGTTTCCAGTGTAGAGGAAACTTTAGCACCAATTGCCGCAATCTATGGAGAAACTTTTGCTGCTGATGGTTGTATTTTGCAATTAGTAGAAAACGACAGTTTGACTTCTATTAGTGGTACCTTTAGTCAAGACGGAATATTAGATAACTGGTTGGATCGAGACCCTTTAATCAAGGAAACTATTGCAACTAAAAAAGTAAAAGTTTGCGTAAATGTACTTGCATCAGAGCAGCTCAAAGACCTAGCTCATTATTCAGATACAAATACACAAGCACATTTGACTATCCCCGTCGTTCACGCAAATCAAGTTACCGCAGTACTATCGTTACAGTGGAAAAAACCTTGTACCTTACAAGAAGATGAATTAAAATTGATTCACCTTTCCGGACAAGTCTTAGCACTTATACTTAATTGCGCCCATTACAGTTAACAGTGAGCAAACAGTTAACTCGAAGAGAATGTAAACCTCTTTCCTTATCGGAGAGAGGGGTTGAAATTTTTAAAATAACTGATAGCTGATGACCGATAATTAATAACTGATAACTGTTAACTGCTCACTGCTATGTCTGAAATTCGCTCCATTTTTAACCGCATTGCACCTGTTTACGATCAATTAAATGATTGGTTGAGTTTCGGACAACATCGGATATGGAAGGAAATGACGGTTAAATGGAGCGCAGCCAAGACGGGAGACACCTGTCTGGATTTGTGTTGCGGTAGCGGTGATTTGGCTTTTCGCATCGCTCGTAGAGTCGGGAAAAGTGGTAAGGTAGAGGCTGTAGACTTTTCTCCAGAGTTATTAGAAGTAGCTAAACAACGTTATAAGCAATATTATTCTATTCCTTCTATTACTTGGACAGAAGCTGATGTCCTAGAATTACCTTTTGATGATAATCAATTTAACGCCGCTACAATGGGTTATGGATTAAGAAATGTTACAGATATTCCCCGTTGTTTAAGCGAATTACATCGAGTTTTACAACCAAAAGCGAAAGCTGCAATATTAGACTTTCATCGTCCCGAAAATCCTGTAATACGTAGCTTTCAGCAATGGTATTTAGATAATCTCGTAGTTCCCGCAGCCAGTCAAATGGGTTTAAAAGAAGAATATGCTTATATTAATCCCAGCTTGGAACGCTTCCCATCAGGTAAAGAGCAAATTAAGATAGCTAATCAAGTTGGTTTTGCTTCTGCGGTACACTATCCCATCGCAAACGGTATGATGGGAGTGCTAGTACTAACAAAAAGTTAAGAGTGAGGAGTTAGGAGTTAAGAGTTAGGAGTTAAGAGTTAAGAGTTAGGAGTTAAGATTTAAGAGTTAATGAAAAAAGTAGTTGAATTGAAAAATTAGGGAATTTATCCCATGATTATTTGATTACTATTCCATTTTGACCAAATTATAAATTTGTAAAAATAATTTATCTGAGAAAAAAGAATTATATATTTAACTTGAGAATTTCTACTTTTTTCCCACTCCTAACTCCCAACTCCTCACTCCTAACTCCCAACTCCTAACTCCTAATTCCTAATTCCTATCGTGGATTTATCTAATCTCTGGTTATATATTACCCCCCCCGTAGCAGGTGCAATTATCGGCTATTTCACCAATGATTTAGCGATAAAAATGTTATTTCGTCCTTACCGAGCAATTTATATCGGTGGGAAAAGGATTCCATTTACCCCTGGATTGATACCTCGTAATCAAGAGCGTTTAGCTAAGAATGTTTCTAAAACCATAATGCAGTCGCTGCTGACACCAGAAGAATTGCAAAAATTGGCACGACGCTTGTTAGAAAGAGAACGAGTAGAGTCAGGAATTCTCTGGTTACTGCAAATGGCTATCAATCAAATTAAAGATGATAGAGAGCAGAAAACGACTAAAATCCTAGCAGGAATTCTCAAAGATTTGCTCGGAGAATCATTACCCCGTCTACTCAAAGTTTTAGCACGACGAGAAGATTTTTTAGAAGCGCAAATAGATCAGATATTCGACCAAATATTACTAGAATTCCAACTGAGTGAGGTTCAAGCTTACCGTTTAGCTGATTGGTTATTGCAAGTCGTTTTACCCGCAGATACTATTCGTTTAGCCATAATTGATTTTCTCACAGACCGCACCATTCAAACCATCGATGAAAGTTTCCGCGAAAGAACCAGCGGTACATACTGGGTAGTCGCAAACCTCTTCGGTTTACGCAACAGTTTAACTCGTTTACGTACCTATTGCTTGGATGAAAAAGACGCAACCAACGCTCGCATCACAGAATTAACTCAAGATTTACAAGTTCGCGATCGCATTCGCAAAATCGTGCAAAATGTTTCGTTACAAAACTTACCGATGGGTACAGTTCGTCAGTTACGGAAAACCACGGGAGACAGCGTTCGTCATTATATCCAAACGCGGGGTGGTGAGTTACTAGAAGGTTTCAGTAAATCCTTAGATTGGGAAAAAATAGCAAGTTTACTGTTAAATCGTTTGAGTAATTCACAAGTAATGAGTTCATCTTTAGAAGTAGTTAGTAAAGAATTAGCATTACTTTTAGAACGTTACTTGGAAAAAGATTTAGAAAACCTTGTTGCTCAAACAATTCCCATTTTATCAATTGACCAAGTAATTATCGATAGAATCAAATCAACATCACCTGCTGACTTAGAAAATGCCATTGAAGGAATAGTTAAAAATGAGTTACAAGCTATTGTAAGTTTAGGTGGCGTTTTAGGTTTATTGGTAGGTTCATTTCAAACAATACTATTATTATTTAATCGATAATTTGTCAGTTAACAGTTAACAATAAATAGTTAACAAAAAGGTATAAATAGTTATGACTGCCATCACCATCAACTTTAACAACGTTGTCAAACTTACTGACGACCAATTTTACCAACTATGTCAGGATAATCCCGATGTCAAATTAGAACGCAATCAATGGGGAGAATTAATCGTAATGCCACCAACGGGAGGAGAAACAGGAAACCGTAACTCAGAACTGAATGCGGAATTTGTACTTTGGAACCGCAAATTTTTACTTGGTAAAGTATTCGATTCTTCTACCTGCTTTAAACTCCCCAATGGTCCCAACCGTTCTCCAGATGTATCTTGGATACAATTAGACAGGTGGAATACACTTAGCGAACAACAGCGAGAAAAGTTTCCTCCTATCGCCCCAGATTTTGTATTAGAATTGATGTCACCTTCAGATCAATTAAGCGATGTTCAAGAAAAAATGGTTGAGTATATGGCTGCGGGTGTCAAATTAGGCTGGCTTTTTAACCGTAAAAATCGTCGGGTAGAAATCTATCGTCAAGGGCAAGCAGTAGAAGTATTGGATTCTCCTACAAGTTTATCCGGAGAAGATATCTTACCGGGGTTTGTTTTGGATTTGTCAATTCTATGGTAAGTACTTGTGGAAAATTAATTAAACATTTCGTTTAGATAGGGAACAGGGTTGGGGTACTCACGTTAAATACAGAAGAATATTATTCCAACTCAAAACTCCTAACTCAAAACTCCTAACTCCTCACTCCTAACTCCCTTCTACTGCGGTACAAAAGTAATATCAAAAGAAGTCCATTCGTCATTTATTTTCTTTGGTGTTCCAACTTTAAAAAAGCCGGATAACTTACGATTTTTTTCGTCATAATTGGTAACTTTACCCCAGTTATAACCGTTTCCGGCTTGCTGCATAAAGTAAGTGTGATACTTAGAATTTTGTTTTGTTGGTGTTTCAGTAACTTCAAAAAAAGGTACACTTTCTTGGGAACGATAACCTTGTGGTATTGTCTCACCAAAAACTATTTCTAAATAAACAGTTTTACCGATATTATCTTGCATAAAATTATTAAATGCTTGAGGATTTTTATTAATTTCTCCAATAAATATTGGAACGTTTGTTTTTTTTAATTCAACTTTATTTTCCGCTATCCAACGATTGCCAACTTTATCGAATTGTTCGATTCGTAAATCATTACGATTGATTCTGAAACGCTCAAATATCAGTTTAGGATTGGAAGCACTAGGACATCCTGAACCGTGTTTTTCATGCACAATAAAATCGAAAAATGATGCATTAGAATTAACCGTGACAAAAGAAAGACAATTCATCTGGACATTACGATATTGACTATCATTTAATATTCGTGCAGCAACAGTTTGTAAAGCAGTATTTTTATCCAACAATCGAGATTGCGCTGTGGCAGGGATTGCTGTAGAAAATAGAAAAGGTAAAATGAAGCCTAATGTTAATTTGCGATTCATATTGACTTAATATTCTCTTAAAAAATGCGATAAATAGGGTATTTTTACTGATAGCATATTCACTTTAATTAAACAAGCTTTACTAAAAATTCATATTTAAGACGATTATATTAAATTTTGATGAATTAAATTTTTATTAGTTTGCACTCAAGGGTTTAACCCTCATAATTCATATTTAAGGTACGGTATCGCTCTTCGTAATTTATACAAACCTTGAATTGTGTTTCTTATTAACTTGAAAAAATATGAAAAATGGAAAATATTCGTTTAAAACCTACAGATGACAACGACCTTAATTTTGTATTGCAAGCAGAACAAAATCAAGAAAATCGTTCTTTTGTGAATCCATGGACAAAACAACAGCACCGTGAATCTTTATCAAATAGTAATATAGCTCACTTTATTGTTGAAAGAACTACAGATAATTGTCCTGTGGGATACGCGATATTAGCAGACTTAATGAACTTTTATCAAAGCATAGAATTACGACGAATTGTAATTACAGATAAAGGAAAAGGATACGGCAGAGCAACTTTGAAATTAATCAAAAAACTGTCTTTTGAAGAGTTTTCTGCACATCGTTTATGGCTAGATGTAAAAGAAGATAACCACCGTGCTAAAAGGCTTTATGAATCAGAAGGTTTTACTGTAGAAGGTTGTTTGCGTGAATGTCTCAACATTTCAAATACATGGGAATCTTTGGTTATTATGTCCATGTTAAATATAGAATATTTTAATGCTTAGTATTTATAATTTTACTGAAAATGACACAAAACAACTTTGGTAGACGGGAATTACTTATCGCTAGTTTAACAGCAGGATTTGCGATGGCGGTACATCCGATTTATGCTCAAGTTATCAACACAGAAACTTCTGAATTAGTTGCGGGTGAAGTGAAAATTCCCGTTGCTGATGGAGTAATTCCTGCTTATCGTGCCATGCCAAGGTTAGGTGATAAATTTCCAGTAGTGCTGGTAGTGCAAGAAATATTCGGTGTACATGAATATATTCAAGACGTTTGTCGGCGTTTTGCTAAGCTCGGATATATTGCGATCGCACCTCAGTTGTTTGCGCGTTATGGTGATGTTTCTAAATTAAGTGATACTCAAGAAATCATCAGTAAAGTTGTTTCCAAGGTTCCCGATACACAAGTACTTTCAGATTTAGATGCAACGGTAGTTTGGGCTAATAATTCGGGTAAAGCTGATATAGATAAACTTGGTATAACAGGCTTTTGTTGGGGTGGTAGAATCGTTTGGTTGTACGCAGCACACAGCCCGCAATTAAAAGCAGGTGTAGCTTGGTATGGAAGATTAACGGGTGATAGCAATCCTTTACAGCCACAGTATCCCATTGATATCGCACCTTTGATTAAAGCACCAGTACTAGGACTTTACGCTGGTGAAGACAAAAATATTCCCGTTAGTGATGTGGAAAAAATGCGAGAAGCTTTGAAACAAAATAAGACAGCAACTCAGATAATAGTTTATCCCAACGCACCCCACGGATTCCACGCCGATTATCGTCCCAGCTACCGCGAAGCAGCAGCGAAAAATGGTTGGTTGTTGTTACAAAATTGGTTTAAAAAATATGGTGTGGCTTGATTAAAACAAACTCTCAATTGTTTTCTTATTCGTCTGCGTACTCTGCGTCTAGTAAGGTTTGTTTTATTATTAAATCAAACCCTTAACGCCATAAAAAACACAAGCACCAGCAGCGCATTCGTTAAAATATACTTATTATATACAACGATAAACAATCATTATTTTCACAAATCTAAAAACCTTAATTGTTGTTACAGCATTTATCTTCTGCGTCACACACCCTACGAATACTAACTATTAACACTATGAAACCAAATTTACATTTAACTCGTCGTAAATTCTTACAAATTTCTGGTTTATCAAGTATCAGTTTACTTTTAGGTGGCTGCGGTACTCCGATATTTGAAGATGTGGTGGGTACGCTTTCAGAACCGCTAAATCAAAATTTTCAAGCTTTATTATTAAAACCTCAAACACTTGTACCAGAATTTTCTCCCCATGAAATAGAACCAGAAAAATTGATAGTTAATACATATAGATTTACTCCAGCTATTGACCAAGAAAAATATCGTTTAATCGTTGATGGTGAGGTAGAAAATCCCTTGAGTTTGAGCATGGAAGATATTCAAAATTTACCGTTAACTTCCATGATTATTCGTCATGTATGTGTAGAAGGATGGGCTGCAATTGTCCAATGGGGTGGTATTTCTTTGCGGGAACTTGTGGCTTTAGCACAACCTAAAAACAGCGTTAAATATGCTTATTTTCAATCAGCCGATGGTTATTATTCAAGTTGGGATATTGCTTCTACTTTGCATCCTCAAACTTTATTAGCTTATCAGAAAAACGGCGCATCGTTACCTGTTGAAAATGGCGCACCTTTACGTTTGGCTTCCCCAATTAAACTTGGTTATAAACAAAGTAAATGGGTTACTAAAGTTAGTTTAGTTAGTCATTTATCCCGATATCAAGGCTATTGGGAAGACCAAGGTTATGAATGGTTTGCTGGGTTGTAAAATTTACTATATTTCTAATGTTGTAATTGTTGTAATTAAAGATTGGGTTTTAATGTTGAAACCTTTTGCAAATTATTTTTTTAACTCCATCCTATTGTCCTGTATTTGATAAAATCTGAAAACAGGTATTGTTGAGAAACTTCAAATAGGTAATCTTAGTATTATTACTGATAGATATTTCAGGTTAGCGATTGTAAAACGGTATATATCTATGTACCAAAACGAAATTAGATTTTTCACCAAAGTTCCTCAAACAAAAGCTTTTGAAATTGCTTTGAGATTAATTTAATTTTTACAATCAGAGGTTAGCAATGACTAAGATTTTAGTAATCGAAGATGAAGAATCAGTACGGGAAAATATTTTAGATTTGTTAGAAGCGGAAGATTTTGAAGTTATTGCTGCTCCTAACGGTAGATTAGGAGTTGATTTAGCACTCAGTGAGTCACCAGATTTGATTTTGTGTGATTTAATGATGCCTGAAATTAATGGTTTTGCTGTTTTAGCCCTATTGCGGGAAAAATTTAGCACTTCTGCTGTACCTTTTATCTTTCTAACTGCCCGCTCTGCAAAAGTAGATGTTCGTCAAGGCATGGAATTAGGTGCTGATGATTATTTAACTAAACCATTTACCCGTGCAGAATTGTTAACTGCAATTTCTGTGAGGTTACAACGACAAGCGGCAATTCTCAAAAATCCACCTTCTCATGCAGAAGTTAAAGCACACCCTAGAGAAATGCGAATTATCGAAAATGCTTTACGTCGCACTATCGAAGAAGGCAAATTTCGCGAATTTCAAATGTACTATCAACCCATCGTTGATATTAAATCTGGTGAGATGATTGCAGTGGAAAGTTTGATTCGTTGGTGGAGTCATAAATTGGGTTTAGTCTCTCCTGCGGAGTTGATTCCTTTAGCCGAATCTACGGGTTTAATTATACCTTTAAGCGATTGGATTTTAGAAACTGTTTGTAAACAAACACGCACTTGGTTAGATAATGGTTTAGATGTTTTACCAAGCTGCGTTAACATCTCCACAAGTCAATTTATTCAACCTAATTTCGTTGAAAAAGTTGCAAATATACTATCAAATTATAATTTAGCACCCCATTATTTAGAATTAGAATTTACTGAAACTACAATCATGCAAGATATAAATAAAACTATTGATATTTTGCAACAATTAAAATCATTAGGTGTCAAAATCACAATGGATGATTTTGGTATTGGTAATTCTTCTTTAATTTACTTGAAAAAAATACCGTTACATACTATCAAAATCGACAAATATTTTATATATAATCTCTCTCAAGATTGTCAAAAATTAGCAATTACTAAAGCTTTAATTCAAATGGGGCAAAATCTCAATTTGAAGGTTGTCGCTAAGGGAGTAGAAAGTGTTAGTGAACTGAAGATTTTGCGCGAACTCAGATGTTATGCTATGCAAGGTTATTTGTTCAGCCAACCCTTATCAAGTTTTGATTTTGAACAAATGCTGGTAAGTAAGCAAGGTTTGCATATTTAGGTAAATAGGTAATAGGTAATAGGTAATAGGGAATAGGTAATAGGTAATAGGTAATAGGTAATAGGGAATAGGTAAATCCCCATAATCACAACCACAGAATTCGGGTTTTTAGCTGTTAATAAAAATCCCCTAGTATCGCTACTAGGGGTGTTATCCGAATGTTACCACCAAATTTAATTGTGGTATAATTTTTAGCCTACATTTATCAATTCTAATGCGGATTTTTCGGATTTAACTACTCTGACTTTTCCGTCGTCGTCAACGTCTACAACCGCTGTATCACCTTGTGCGATTTGACCTGAGAGCATTGCTTCTGCTAATGAATCTTCTAAAAGGTTCATAATTGCTCTACGTAATGGTCTCGCACCGTAGCTGGGGTTGTATCCTTCTTGCACTACCAAATTTTTGAAGCTTTCGCTGATTTGCAAGCTGATTTCCTTCTCAGCTAAACGGCTAGTAACTTCTTTGAGCAAGATTTCGGCGATTTCTTTGATTTCGTCTTTCTTGAGTTGAGTAAAGACGATAATCTCATCGAGACGGTTAAGGAACTCGGGACGGAAGTAGTTTTTGAGTTCTTCGTTAACCAAAGTTTTAATGCGGTTGTAATTAGCTTCTGCTTCGTTTTCTAAATCGAAGCCCAAACCACCACCACCTTTTTCAATAACTCGCGAACCAATATTGGAAGTTAAGATAATCAAAGTATTCTTGAAGTCTACTTTCCTACCTTTAGCATCGGTAAGATGACCGTCATCCAACATTTGCAGCAACATATTGAATATATCGGGGTGCGCCTTCTCGATTTCATCGAAAAGTATTACTGAATAAGGTTTGCGTCGCACCGCTTCGGTTAATTGTCCCCCTTCATCGTATCCCACAAAACCCGGAGGTGAACCAATCAGCTTGCTGACGGTGTGACGTTCCATGTATTCGGACATATCCAAACGAATCATCGATTCTTCGGAACCGAAGAAATAGGAAGCCAAGGATTTCGCTAATTCTGTTTTACCAACTCCCGTCGGACCTGAGAAAATAAAGCTAGCAATCGGACGATTGGGATTTTTCAAGCCAACGCGAGCGCGGCGAATTGCTTTGGCAACTGCACTGACTGCTTGCTCTTGTCCAATTAATCTTTGGTGCAGAGTATCTTCTAAATGCAGCAACACCTCAGATTCGGATTCGGTAAGCTTATTAACGGGTACACCAGTCCAAGAAGAAACGATTTGAGCAATATCTTCTTCGTTGACTACAGGTCTATTGACAGATTCCCCTGCTTGTGCTTCTTGTAACTGTGCTTCTAGCTCTAACTCTTTGTCGCGCAGTTCGGCGGCTCTATCAAAATCTTGTAATTTAACCGCTTCGTTTTTCTGCTTAGCAGCCGCAACAATTTGACGTTTCAAATCCCGATTCTCTGAAATCATCGAGTTACGCAAACGCACGCGAGAGCCAGCTTCATCAACCAAGTCGATCGCTTTATCCGGTAAAAAGCGGTCTGAGATGTAGCGATCGGAAAGCTCTGCGGCTGCAACCAATGCATCATCGGATATCGTTAAGTTGTGATGCTGCTCGTAAGCACCACGCAAACCCTGTAAAATCTCAACGGTTTCTTGTACCGAAGGCTCACCAATTTTAATCGGTTGGAAACGGCGTTCTAAAGCTGCGTCACGCTCGATGTGTTTGCGGTATTCATCAAGTGTGGTGGCTCCAATACACTGAAGTTCACCTCTGGCTAATGCTGGTTTGAGGATATTGGCGGCATCCATACCACCTTCCATACCCCCCGCACCCACTAAAGTGTGAATTTCATCAATCACAATAATGATATTTCCTGCCGAGCGGATTTCCTGGATGATTTTCTTAATTCGTTCTTCAAAATCACCACGGAAACGAGTACCCGCGACTATCGAACCCATATCAAGACTGATAACCTGCTTGTCTTGCAAGATATCGGGTACATCCTGATTGAAAATTCGCTGCGCTAAACCTTCGGCGATCGCAGTTTTGCCAACTCCAGGCTCGCCAATTAACACAGGGTTATTTTTAGTGCGTCGTCCCAGAACTTGAACGGTACGCTCGATTTCTTTTTCGCGACCAACTACGGGGTCTAATTTGCCTTCGGCAGCTAATTTAGTCAGATTTCTCCCAAATTCTTCTAAAGTTGTCGATTGATTGCGTCTGGTACTACCACCACCAACTCCAGCCCCAACAGATGCAACCTCACCCAAACGGCGAATCACAGCAGTACGAAGTTGCTTCAAATCGACATCTAAATTCTGTAGTACTTTGGCAGCAACACCTTCTCCAGCTTCTGTCAAACCTAAAAGTAAGTGTTCCGTACCAATATAATTGTGTCCTAGGGAACGAGCTTCCTTAAAGGACTGCTCAAATAGAGTTTTAACTTTAGGAGTAAAAGGAATTTCCGGTGGAACAAAACCAGAACCTCTACCAATAATTTTTTCAACTTCGCGGCGTGCATCTCGAAGAGTCACACCCATATCCGTCAGCACCTTAGCAGCAACACCCGTTTCTTCTCCCAGCAATCCCAAGAGAATTTGTTCCGTGCCTACAAAATTGTGTCCCAGGCGACGTGCCTCCTCCTGGGCGAGCATTACTACTTTAATTGCTTCGGAAGTAAAGTGTTCAAACATAATGGGTTCTTGCTCCCTCGCTGAACGGTTAACAGTGAAATCAAATTCACTTTTTTCTGAACATTTGTCTACTTTTCTTAAGGATAATGTATCTTTATTTTAAATACAGTGGCAGTGGGGAGACCCGTAAGCTCTAGGGTGTAGTTGCCGTCCGTTGCTCCGGAGTTGACAGTTGACAGTTGACAGTTGACAGTTGACAGTTACCCATTACCAATTACCCATTCAAATTCCCACTGCTCGATCAAATCGCAACATTTCCAAACTGCGATCGCCATATATTGATTCTATCTGCTGATGACAGCATTCGATGGCAAAGTCGTTTAATTCTTCGGATTCAATCCCAAATAAGTCTTTAAATACTTCTGGCTCTACACGACAAAAACGCGGACGTTCAGCATAAATACTGCATTCTCGCTGACTATGGTCGTAGTTTATGCACCATCCATCTTCGCCGACCATTCTGAGATATTGTTCTAATTCTTGGGATGATAAATATTCTTCTAAATCAGGACGTTCTGCTGGCTCAAGATAGCAGCAGGCTCCACATTGCTTTACACATTGCCAAGTTGCCATTGTTTTCTTTGCTTCAATAATAAGTAACAAATAGTATGAGAGTCAGATTACCAGTTATCTGCGATGCTTTCTCTGCTTGTCTCAATTATCAAACACTCTAGGTTCTTAAAATCAATTTCATTTTTTGAGTTTTTTTATGTATTTTTCTATAATTTTGTTAAGTAAATTAAAATTGAGCGTTGATTGCCGGATATGATCTATATCCAGGAAGATAATTTTATGCGGATTCATTTTTTCATTTTTTAAGACAACTAGGAGAAATTAATGGAAGCTTTAGCCAACGTCAATTGGGAAGTTATTTTTCAGCTAACGTCTGTAGCACTAATCATGTTAGCTGGACCTGCGGTAATTTTCGTATTAGCATTTCGCGGTGGCGATATGTAATGCTTTGTACTGAGTTAGGAGCTATCAATTTAACTCCTAACTTTACCCTATTTTCTATTTTGCATTACAGTTGATCCAATCAATCAAAGGTCTTAAAGTTCCTGGTATCGAACTTTCCTCTATTGTTATCGAGTGCTGCTTATCTTCATCTTCTACAGTTATTGTATATTGAAAGCGATCGCGATTCGGGGTAGAATCGGCGGCTATGTATGTGGGTAAGTGAAAGAAATTTGCAGATTCTAATAATATCGGTAATTGCTCGGCTTGATGTTGCGGTATTTTTGTCGTATCAATCGTTATCACTTTTCCTATTCCAGTAAAACCACCGCTACGCTCTAGGGATATTAACATTTTGATTGGACAGTGGGCAGTTGGCAGTTGACAGTTGACAGTGGGCAGTGGACAGTGGGCAGTTATTTAATATACAAATATTTATCAGATATTAACTACCCTAAAATGTCTACTCCACTAAAAGATAAGTCCTTTAACTTTGCAGTCCGAATCATTAACCTGAATAAATATTTATCTTCAACTAAAAAAGAATATGTATTGTCAAAACAAATACTTCGGTCTGGAACAGCTATTGGTGCATTACTCAGAGAAGCGGAAGAAGCCGAAAGTAAGCCCGATTTTATTCATAAACTAGCTATTGCCCTCAAAGAAGCCAACGAAAGCGAATACTGGATATTGCTACTCCGTGAAACAGATTATCTCACCTCAAAAGAAAGCGAGTCAATATTAAATGGCCTAAAAGAACTCCTAAAATTACTAACGAGCATCATCAAAACAACCAAACAAAAGCTCAACCCAAAACTTTAACCTTTTCGATCTGTCAACTGTCAATTGACTCCAACTTCTTTCCAAGCATTAATTACGGCTTTTTGTTCACTGCTTGCTTCACCGTAAAGTTCTCCCGCTACTTTAATCGTTACTTCTGCGGCTTGTTTAAAGTTTGATTTTGAAAGCAATTTTTCGCATAAACTAATGTACCAAATTTTTCCAGCTTTCTCCCAAGCGTAACCTCCTATTTCCGTTGCTGCTAAGTAAAAAGCACGGTTGGGTATACCCGAATTTATATGTACTCCGCCGTTGTCTTTCGCACCAGTATAGATGTCTCTCATATGGGCGGGTTGGGGGTCTTGACCAAGTACCGGGTCGTCATAAGCTGTACCTGGTGCTTTCATTGAGCGAATTCCTTCACCTTTGACCTTTTCGGTAAATAATCCTACACCAATTAACCAATCTGCTTTATCCGCAGTTTGATTGTTGATTCGCTGTTTGACCAAGCAACCAAATACGTCAGAAAACGATTCATTAAGCGCACCGGATTCGCCAAAATAGATTAAATCGGCTTCATACTGGGTAACACCGTGAGTTAATTCATGTCCGATGACATCAACCGACTTGGTAAAACGGTTAAATAGTTCCCCGTCACCGTCACCGTAAACCATTTGAGTGCCGTTCCAAAAGGCATTTTCATATTTTTCACCGTAATGTACAGTAGAATCCAAACGCAAACCTTTATCATCAATAGAATTGCGATCGTAAATTTCTTGGAAAAAGTCGTAAGTCGCACCAGCTGCTTCGTAGGCTTCGTTTACAGCTTCGTCTTCTGTAGGAGCATCACCTTCATCGCGTACTAATTCCCCTGGAAGATTTTCAGTATTTTTCGCATCATATATAGTACGGCGTTTCTCACCAGCTTGAGACGTTAATTCGATACCGCCCAAATTAATCCTTCTTCCCCGAATTTGCGCTGAAAGGTTTAAAGTCTCAAAAGCCCATTCTCGCTGGGTTGGAGTACCATTAACCGCCATTTGTTCCAACATATGAGGTGGGATAATACAACAAATCGGGCATCTGTAATGAAGTGAATGTTTATACCCGAACCCAAGTGATTTTTTCTGTTTTTTTCGAGCCATATTGTTTTCAATTGTTAATTATCGATTTATGGATACAATCCGGTGATTTTAGTAGCGTGTCCTTTATGACATATAGTAAACAGTTACCAGTATGTACAAGTTGATCAAGGATGACTTAAATTCAGGAATTTAACTGATAACTGATAACTGATAACTGATAACTGTTAAACAATTCCTCCAAAAACCGCCAATCCATAATATTTCCAAGGTACTGCTACGGTATTAAATCCAGCTTTGACCAGCATTTGCAATTGTACATCTAAGGTTGCTAATTGATCTTGACTAGAATAACCGTAACTAGCAACGCAATCTACAGAATTGCTATTTCTTGCTAAGCGAGAACGAACGGATTGTATAGTAGTTCCTTGTTTTTCAGTCCATTCTTCCCTTGCAGCGTTGTAAATTTCTGCTAATGTTGGTGATTCTGGTAAAATCGGGTCTGCATTCCAAAAACAACCACCACTCTTGAGACTTTTGCCGATACGTTGAAATAACTTCGCTTTCATCTCGTCATTGAGATGATGAATTGCCAGTGATGAGACACAAGCATCAAATTCTGTACCGATATCAAAGTTTTCCGGATTATTTGTCCATTCTCCAAAATCAGCTTCTATGCCATTCCATCGCTGATAACCAGCTTCAGCCATTTTTGTTCGAGCAAATTCAATCATCCTGGGGGAATAATCCACAGCGATAATTTGAGCATCCGGACAACGATTGAGTATTTTCAGGCTAAGTTCACCCGTACCGCAACCCAATTCTAAAATCCGACGAGAGTTAGAAGGAACGCAGCGAGCAACAGTTTCGAGCATTTCGTCATAGTTCGGTAACAGTTGACGAATACCAGTATCAAAATCGGTAGTTTGAGCGAAAACTTCACCAGGAAATACTTGAGGCATGGAAATTTTACCCTGATAACGCACCATCAATAATTTTATGGCATTATGGCGATCGCGTAGTGCAAGGGAAGCTATCGCCATCATATTTTTTTTAATTTAATATTATTTAAACCAAGGCTCATCAAATAAAAGTACTAACTAACACACCAAAATGGTGGAATTTATTTAATATGGTTATAGACCTCACGAGTTTTGTGTGGTTGTGTGTTGTAAAATTTAGTTGTAATTTTGCCCTGGGGATTAAACCCTTGGCATTTTTTTTGGCGAATTTTTGCAAAACGAGTGTATTGCGATCGCGAAGCTCTTCTCAAACAGGTAGATTTATCGCTATAGTCTTTCCAATTAATTCTTGTAGTTAGAACATCTTGGTAGTAGAGAAGGAGATGTTCCCACTGCTTCTATATCACCAATCAAAAAATAGTTACATGACTTACGTAAAAACCAACGACAGTAGCGGTAATTCATGAATTACCGCTACGCAAGAATCACTTTTTTAATCACATCAGGAATGGCCGCTTCGGAACCGCATCCTACGGGTGAATGTCACAATCAATTTTTTGTTAAGAGTTCCTCTGAGTTCCTCTCAATCTTAACCATAGGTAAGATTTTTAAAATACAATAATTTGGGTTCAGATTCCCTTAAATCCAACTTCACTTTCCAGTTCTTGTAGTTTAGTTGGTGAATTTTTAAGATCATTGGAACTTTGAGAAGATAGTTTTTGCAAAATACCTAACTGGCTAAAAATAATTCCAATTAAAATTACAAAACCACCAATATATTGGGCTAAATTTGGTGCTTGCCCTAAAATTAAGTATGCAGCAATTACAGCCGCAATCGGTGTAAAAGAGCCAATTAATGAAGCTTGGGTTACGCTAGTTGCTCGCAATCCTGTAATCCAACAGGACTGACCAATTACTACTATTACTGGTCCGTAAATCAACATCCATTTCCATAAAAACGGCGAGAATACATCCATAAAATGATTCTGTCCGTACAATAGTAAAGCTGTGAAAAAAAATATTACTGTTCCTAAAGCGGTGCGATAAATAGTGAAAATTCCCAACGGAATTGTTGCAAGTTTTAGTTTACTGATAATAGTCGAAATCGCTAAAGCCACAGAGGCGATCGCAGTCAAGATTTCCCCGGTACCAAAACTCAAGAAATTTTGCATTTTCATCATTTCTTGAAAATTAGCTGGTAAAGAAATTGTCAGAAATACACCAATAAAAGAGACAATTGCTCCAATTATTTGCCCCTGATTGACTCGTTCCCCCAATAACCAAGCAGAAAGAGCTAAAGTTAGAGGTGGTTCCAATCGACCAATTAAAACAACATTATTTACATCTGTAATTGCTAGGGCTTGAAAAATCAACCCTGGTGCTAATGCACCTGCAAGAATTGCAGAAATAGTCAGGTAAAACCATCTATTTTTGCTAATTCGCTGCAATCTACTCAGTGTAAACTGTCGTCCATAAACTATTAATAGTACGAATAAAGCGCAGAGGTTGCCGACAAATAAAACATTACAAAACGAAACAGGATTGTTGCCATTAACATACCTTTGCGCTCCAACTTCGGTCAGTTTACGGGTAACAGAATTTGCTGCACCAAAGATAATAATGGCAAAGCAAAGATAAAGTTGACCGGAAAATTTAGGAATGACAAAAAAACGTGATATTCGCATTTAATTTGAGTGATTACAAGTTACCATCACCTATTTTAATTGCGTACTCCCCTGACTTATACAAGGCTTAATATTACATTGCAGTTGGTACAGTTAATAAAAATATTAATATTTATTCTGACTGGAGGTGAGAAGTCAGGTTTTTACAATCGTGATCTTTTTATCGATATTTGAGGTAAAAAACCCGACTTCTTGAATTAATGGGGTAGTTTTTGATTTTTTACCCCATTTTTTCGTTTTCAAATATTAAAAGTATTACTTAACTTCCTCTGGAAGGAATTTATTAATTTTACCTTTTTTAACTGCAACCACTACATCATAAGTAGAACAATAAGAAAAAGTAACGTTATTTTTCTTGTTGAAAAGATTAACAACCATACCCGCACCACCTGGTTGAATCCCGATTGGTTCTAAATCTCCAAAGAAAAAACGACGCATTGCATCAGCGCTACCAAATTGCCCTTTGTTTTTGGCAATCATATCAATGTGTTGTTGGGGTGTCATTCCAGTTACATCCTTCATTTCCTGAGCGGATGCTGCTTTCAACCCCGGATTAATCACCTTTGTCGGAACATCCCAAACAAAAAACATACCCGCTAAAGTCAAGACTGTGAAAAATGAAGTTGGTTTTATCATTGTTACTCCTAATTACTCTTAAATATCTGAAATTAATTCTCAATACCTTGATTGCTGCAACATTAGTAACAGGAAATATAGCCTGAGAGGCTCACAAACCGACATGATTGGAATCAATTTTCCAGAACAAGTTTAGGTATAGAAATATTTGTTCATCAAAACATTAATTTATATGACAATTAATAACGAAATATGATTTTTCGCTTGAAACGTGTCAGAATACCCTCATTTTGTAATTGGGACAGTACGCGGGATAATGCTTCTGGAGTGATGCCGATATCGCTAGCAACATCTTTTAACGGTTGTTCTAAATCAAGAGTTGTTTGGTCTGGAGGAATCATGACTTGCAGATAATGAAGAAAGCGATCGCGTGCTGAACGAATTCCTCGTAATTCCAATAGCAATTTTGTCTGGTGCAATCGTCGCGCTAATTGTTCGGTAAACTTTCTCGATAAATTAGCATCTGAGTGCAAAGCATCTAAAAATAACTGTTTTGGGAAAGAAATTACCCGCGTCAAATTTTTGGCAATGGCGCTACACACATATGTTTCGTTAAATAATGCGACTTCTGCAAAATATTCTCCTGGTTTGACTGCATAATGATTAACAGTTGTACCATCATCTATATAGTGAATTAACTTGATGCAACCATAATCAACAACAAAAACAGCATTGGCAACTTCATTTTGATAAAAAAGTATTTCACCATCAGCTAAATTATGATGAGTCATTGCAGCGAGTAGGTTTTTTGGCAAATCTTTGATTTTAAAGCTACTCATGGTTATGTAATTTGATTAATAAAAGCAAGATGTTTGAATTCCACACTTAGAGTCTTTAGGTTTGACTTTAACGACAATTTAAAGCTTTTTCTGATTAGTTAAATGAATTTAAGTTGAGAATCAGTTTAGAATTTCTGTTAATAGGGCTGGAAAATCTTAGAAATTAAGATTGTGGAAGGCGAAAATTAATTATATTTTTAAAAAGAAAGAAAAATATAAAGATAAAGATAGATGATTATTTTGGTAATGGGTGTTTCGGGTTCAGGAAAAACTACCGTTGGGAAGAAACTTGCCGAATCTTTAGGTTGGGAATTCCGCGACGCTGACGATTTCCATTCCCAGGAAAATGTTGAGAAAATGCTGCACGGTATCGCGTTGGATGATGCGGATAGATTACCTTGGCTGCAAAAAATTCAAGATGTAATCAAAGAATATTTATCAGTAAATAAAAATTTAGTTTTAAGCTGTTCGGCTTTGAAGGAAAATTATCGTGAGATGCTTTTAGTAAATCAAAATTTTGTCAAATTAGTTTATCTCAAAGGTTCTTTTGACTTAATTCAAAAACGCTTACAAGAACGTCTCAATCATTTTATGAGTGAAAAACTTCTTAAAAGTCAATTTGATATCCTTGAAGAACCAACAGACGTAATTGTAGTAGATATTTCAGAACCTCTTGAAGCAATTGTGCAAGAAATCAGAGAAAATTTGTGATCAGCAAGTCGATGAGAACAAGTAAAAAATTTTAAATAATTCAAATAATAAAGACGTTGCATTGCAACGTCTCTACATAATGAAACTAAATTTGATGTTCTTTGAGAAAACTTTCTATTTCCGAAGCTGTGGGTTGGGAAGCGATCGCACCTGGTTTAAGTGTAGTTAAAGCTCCCGCAGCACAAGCGTAAGCGATAATTTTTTTCGCAATTTCTGGGTTGTTTAAATTTTGTACACCATGATCTAACAATTGGTGAACAAAGCCTGCGACAAAACTATCCCCTGCACCAGTTGTATCAATTACGGGTACGGAAAAAGCGGAGAATTTATCTTCGTTTTCACCCAAACAATAAGCACAGCCTTTGTCTCCATCTGTGACTAATACTCCTTCCACAGAATTCAGACGATAAGTGATTGCTCCAGCATCATGAGTATCAAATAATAATTCTGCCTCTTCTTTAGCGAGTTTGAGAAAATCGACTTTTTTAATTAGTTCGCGAATTTGATCCGGAGCAGCATCGGGATTAGTCCAGAATACCGAGCGCCAGTTAACATCGAGCAAAATTTTCACATCGTATTGGCAAGCTAATTCTAAAGCGCGGTGAACTGCTGCACCACTATCGGGATAAGCTAATTCTAAAGTTCCTAAAACCAAAAAATCAGCAGATGCAAATAATTCTTCCGGTAATTCCCCAGCCTTGAGATGAGTATCAGCAAATTCGGTGGTGTCGTAATCCTTGAATCCCGCAAAAACGCGATCGCCATTTTGTTTCCGCACTACTAAAACTTGACGAGTCGGTGCTTGGGGATGACGCTGTACCCCGGTTGTATCTACACCAATTTCCTGTAAAAGCGCTTGTAAGTTATTTCCAGCTTCGTCTTCACCTACTACACCGATAAATGCTGAGGGTGTTCCTAACTTTACTAAACCACAAGCAACGTTAGCTGGCGCACCTCCCGGATAAGCAGTCCACGACTCAACCTCAGAGGGCGATCGCCCTAACTGATCGGCAAGCATATCATATAATATTTCACCCAAACATAAAACACGGGGATTGCTCATTTCATTTGATTTTTAAACTTAAATTCTGCATAAAACCTACAATAATATTTACCATTCATTTGGCAATCGTTCATACAATTAAACAGCAAGATTCATTCATAATTGTGTTCTATTGCTCTTGTCCCAAATGTTTTTAAGGGCGATCGCGTTATTTTTATTTTTTATATGTAGTTAAAATAAATACTTATATAAAATACTGTATCGCGGTCTACCTAAAACATAAAGAAAATATAGACAATCGTATTGCATTAAACACTTGAAACGCCTACCTTTCATACAATCTTCTACAATGGGAAAGAGCAATTAAGTACATTTACCACAAATAAGGGAGGATGAATTTAAAATGGCTGGTGGCGAGTCTCAGACCCCTGTTAGTCTGTCAGACCGAGAACTGCAAATTATCGACTTAGTGGCCACTGGCTTAACTAACCAACAAATTGCAGTCAAACTAGAAATAAGTAAGCGTACTGTTGATAACCATATCAGCAATATTCTTACAAAGACCGGAACTGAAAACCGAGTAGCTCTTGTCCGTTGGGCTTTGCACTGGGGTAAGGTCTGTTTAAATGATGTTAATTGCTGTCCTATTCCTCCTCGGAAAGATTAAACAGCATTACAAACGGTTATTTGTCAGTCTTGATTGATTGCTGCTAGTTGTTCTCCTCACGCTTCACTTATTTATGGTTGTTTTTTCCTTGACGCGCAGTAATTACAGGGTATTGGTCTACGCGCTCTATTGCTAGCAGTAATCAATCCCCGTCCGACTAGCAACGGACGGGTACACTTTCATTTTTTATTTATGGTTAAACCCGTTCAAGTTAATCAGCATTAAAAAAAATCAAATTTTTGATTGCTATTTATTTAATTTATTTAAAATAGACTTAATATAAATTTAATAATCAACAAAAATTAGTAATAATTCCTTTTGCTGCTTGTTACATTGATAGTGGAATATATTTTGCCCGCGTCAGGTGGGGGAGCAATGTTGGTATGAATACCTCAACTTTTGCCAAAGATAGCGACAATTCCTTTGATTTTTTGAATTTGGATTTAATCTCACCCTCTCCCACACAAGATAAGGATTTACTCGATCGACTATCCTTTATTCCTGGGCTAAAAGAAATTTTGATGCTGCGTCAGGTTCACGCTTTAGAACACGCTACAGTATGGATTTTAAGCGAATCCTATTCAGCATTAACTCCCCAAGTCAGCCGTCAAAATATTAATATCGATAATCAGCTTCACACTGGCTTATCTACAGAATCGGGATTTTTTCTTTATGGTGAAGTCAATATCAGCAACTTACGACGGGCTGTAAACCTTGCTCTCCAAAGACTTACCAGTGGAGAATGGGATTTAGCCGTACATCCTCGCTGCGGTACAAATGCATCAGTAGCCATGTTATTAACAGCAGGATTAGCTGTGGGAATGCATTTATTATTACCACGAGGACCGATTGAGCAATTAATTGGTTTGGGTTTAGCCACAACAACCGCAACCGAACTGACTCCCGATGTTGGTGCTTTTTTTCAACGTTATATTACCACTGCAATTCCTTTTAACCTCGGAATTGAAAATATTACCCAGCAATATGATGCAATGGGACACAAAGCTTATTTTGTCCAAGTTAAGTGGAAATAGAGGTTAGAGGTTAGAGGTTAGAGGTTAGAGGTTAGAGGTTAAAGGTCAAAGGTTAAAGGTCAAAATTCTACTTTGTCTCCCCATCTCCCCATCCC
>NZ_JADEWL010000033.1 GCF_015207665.1 Plectonema cf. radiosum LEGE 06105 | reverse complement strand
GAATTATAACCTTTAACCTTTAACCTTTAACCTTTAACCTTAACAACACATCTACTAAAAGAAAGAGTTTGCTTGAAAAAGCCTAGTGTAAAATAAATATAGATGTATATGGGGGACTAGTTTACTGGTCATTGATGCCTATAGAGACTATTTATGGTAATCTCCAGGGTCTGAAACACAGCCAACAAAAGCAATTGCAGCGGCTGTACCACCAGCGCATACCGGGTGATAGCTTGACAACTCCGGAATTCGCTCAAAGACTGGCGGCAATTAGTAGTGAAATAAATCAGCCAGTATGTGCCTATCTCAACCGTCGTGGACAAGTGATTCGGGTTGGGGTAGGCACTCCGGGTAAGACCCAAATTCCGCCCACAGAACTGCCGCGTTATGGTGCGGAACGACTTAGCGGTATTCGTTGTATTGCAACTCATCTAAAGCCAGAACAGCCGAATGATGAGGCTTTAACGGCTATGGCATTACAAAGATTAGATGCTTTAATTGTACTTAATATTACAGGAACGGGATTTCAACGCCGGGGCGGTGGTGCTACTGGATATGTTAAGGAAGCTTATTTGGCACACTTAGCATCCCAAGATGCTCGCGCTCTAATTAATAATTCTACTTCTCAATTAGCAACCAGCGATTATACTTCTCCTAGCTGGAGGGTTTCACCGCCGATGAGTCTGGATGCATTGAGCAAACAAGACTTTCTCGATTTGGTTGAAGGGCTTGAAGAAGAATTCCAACGGGAATTTGTTGCCAAAGAAGTAGATAGCGATCGCGATCGCGTAGTAATTGTTGGGGTTTTAACTCAAGATAAAACATCTCATCAACAATTCCACGATACTTTGGCAGAAATAAGTCGGTTGGTGGATACCGCTGGGGGGCAGGTATTGCTGACGATGCAACAAAAGCGATCGCGAATTCATCCTCAAACGGTAGTCGGTGAAGGTAAAGTACAAGAAATTGCTTTGAGTGTCCAAACTTTGGGTGGGAATCTTGTAGTTTTTGACCGGGATTTATCACCAGCACAAGTAAGAAATCTAGAACTTCAAATCGGAGTTAGAGTAGTTGATCGTACCGAACTAATTCTAGACATCTTTGCTCAGCGCGCTCGTTCCGGTGCTGGTAAGCTGCAAGTAGAATTGGCGCAGTTAGAGTATATGTTACCGCGACTAACTGGCAGAGGTCAGGCAATGTCGCGACTTGGGGGTGGTATCGGTACAAGAGGTCCCGGTGAAACCAAACTGGAAACCGAACGTCGTGCGATTAGTCGGCGAATTACTCGCTTGCAAAAAGAAGTAAACCAATTACAAGCACATCGAGAACGGTTAAGACAACGACGACAACATCAAGAAGTACCCACAATTGCAATAGTCGGCTACACCAATGCCGGTAAATCTACTTTGATCAACGCTTTAACTAATGCCTCTGTTTACACCGCAGACCAGTTGTTTGCGACTCTTGACCCGACAACGCGCCGCTTGGTAATTCCTCACGGTGAAACTGAAGAAACCCAAGAAATTCTAGTTACGGATACGGTAGGGTTTATACATAAATTACCGGGGGCGTTAATGGATGCCTTTCGCGCTACTTTAGAAGAAGTAACTGAAGCAGATGCCTTAGTACATTTGGTCGATTTATCTCATCCGGCTTGGCTAAGTCACATTCGCTCAGTCAGGGACATCCTAGCGCAAATGCCGATAACACCAGGTCCAGCCCTGGTAGTTTTCAACAAAATTGACCAAGCTAACAGCGAAACCTTAGCCTTAGCTAGGGAAGAATACCCAATGGCAGTGTTTATTTCCGCATATCAGCGGCTTGGCTTAGAAACTTTAAGAGAACGTTTGGGGCAGCTAATTCGATACGCTAACGCGACCGGATAAACACTTAGAAGATAAAACTTAAATAAATTTACACTCCTGGAGAATTTTTCTTCAGGAGTAATTTTATATGGCGGTTTTAGTTAAGTATATACAACTACATAAATTTTATTTCATCCCATACTCCAATTTTATTTATGCGGAAAACACTAGGTATTTTTATTTTCAATGCTCAACAAAGCAGTGTAAATACTGAGGTGTACTGTATTTAAACTCAATATGATAAATTTGTTACGCACCTGGATTAAAACCAACGCAATTGAGTCTGCTGTTGCTCCTGATAGTAGACTCATTCGCACTTACTTCCGTATAAAAACACTCTTAATTAACACTTAAAAAAATAGTTAAAAGTGCTTTTTTAGACTTTTTGAAAATAAAAAAACAATTTTGATATGTATCAAAAGTATCTTGTTTTACTTTTAACCCATTAACAGCTATTTATAACGTTCTAGAATTAAGAATTGCTGAATCAATATGAGGACGTTATGGCTGCCAAAGTAGAAATTTACACTTGGAGTACTTGCCCGTTTTGTATACGCGCTAAAAGCTTGCTAAAAAGAAAGGAGATTGACTTTATCGAATACAGCGTTGATGGAGACGAAGAAGCACGGGAAAAGATGGCTCATAGAGGAGATGGAAGACGTTCCGTACCCCAAATTTTTATTAATGATGTGCATATTGGTGGTTGCGACGATATTTATGCTCTAGAGTCTCAAGGCAAATTGGACGAGCTATTGGCTTAACAATATAAAAAGCTGATACTTAGAGATTGCTTGAAACTGATTCCCACCCGGATGCACGGGTGGGTTTTTGAATTTTGGATTTTAGATTTTGGATTTTGGATTGAGAGTAAAGAGTGAAGAGTTTTTGACCTTTAACCTTTAACCTTTGACCTTTGACCTTTAACCTTTGACCTTAAACCTTTAACCTTATTACACAAAAGGAGGATAATTTTAAAGGAATCACCGCAATATGAATTAACGGTAAATTGAGGCAATCCCGTGAAACTGGCTTTTATTATCGATCCTATCCAAAATTTAGACCCCTGTCATGATACGAGCGTTGCCATCATGGAAGCAGCGTGTGTTTTGGGACATGAAGTGTGGATAACCCAAGCTTGGGAGTTGAGCGTTGTAGATAGTGCTGCTTGGGCTGATCTGCAAAGAGTCGAAATTATCCCCGTTGAATTGCAAGAGCAAGGCTATAAAGCCCCAAATCCCTGGTACAAATTAAGCGATAAAACTAATATCTGTTTGAACACAATGGATGCTGTTTTCATGCGGACAGATCCACCAGTAAATGTTGCTTATCTTTATGCTACTTACATTCTCGACTATATCGACCAAAGCAAAACCTTAGTTGTTAACAGTCCCAAAGGTATCCGAGATGCTAACGAAAAAATGTATGCTCTCCAGTTTACCGAAGCCATTCCCGAAACAATTGTCAGTGCTGATAAACATCTAATTCGCAAGTTTGTTGAAGACAAAGGAGCAGCAGTTCTCAAACCCCTGGGGAACAAAGCAGGAGAAGGAATTTTATTCTTAGACAAAAGCGATCGCAATTTTAATTCCATAGTGGAACTGAGTACACTACAAGGACGAGTACCAGTTATGTTACAAACCTTTTTACCAGAAGCCAAACTTGGAGATAAAAGGATTATCTTACTTGATGGCGAACCAGTAGGAGCGCTAAATCGTCTTTCCGCTCCTGGAGAATTTCGCAATAATATGGCAGCCGGTGGTACGGTTGCTCAAACCGAAATTACTTCCAGAGAACGGGAAATTTGTACTCAATTAGCCAAAACTCTACAAAAAGATGGCTTAATATTTGTCGGTATCGATGTAATCGGCGGTTATTTGACCGAAGTTAACGTTACCAGTCCTACAGGTATTCGCGAAATTGATCGGTTTAGCAATACAAACCTGGGTCAAAAAGTTATTCAATGGGTAGAGCGGGCTACTAAAAACCACAAGTAATAATTAAATCCGTATTTAAGCAATCTTTGTAGTTATTAAACTCATGAAAAATCAGCCTTTGTCAATTAATGGGGAACTTACAAGTTTGAAATAAAAGTAAAATAATGCACCAAATAAAAACTGTTAGTACAGATGAAATACCCAAAGATTATTACCAAAAAATTAGGCATTACACAAAGTATCGCCAATTGTTAATGTCGCTGTTGCGACAGGCAATAAAACTAAAAATTTTCCCAATAACGCGATCAGTTTTTGCGAGATTGTGGGAGGCAATGAATGAATTTAATCGAGACCCCTGCACCCCCGTTTTCCCGTTCAAAACTAAGTCAAACATTAATCTACCCGGATGCACAAGATGCCAACCCATTTAATATCGGCTGCTTTGAGATATTAGCTGGCACATTGAGTTAGTTATTCGGATTACGTCGTTTTTGAAGAAACGGAGGAATTTCCAATCCAGGTTTTTGTTTGGGTTCAACTGGCTTTTGAGAATTAGAACTAGCACTTGTTGATGATGGTTGGGGCATTGTCCGTCGCTGCTGTCCTGGAGGTGGAGCTACTCGACTATTCGGGGTAACGCTTTGCTGTTGCTGGGATTGGACTTCACCTGTAAACCCGGTCGCAATTACGGTAATTCTGACTTCTCCTTCGAGTCTGTCATCAATCACCGCTCCAAAAATAATATTGGCATTGGGGTCTACCACTTCATAAATTGCTTCAGCAGCTGCATTCACTTCATGTAAAGTCAGGTCGCTACCGCCAGTGATATTAAATACCACACCTCTAGCACCTTCAATCGAACATTCCAGCAAAGGTGAAGAAATTGCCGCGATCGCCGCTTCTCGAGAGCGTGATTTACCCGAACCAATACCGATTCCCATCAAAGCTGAACCCGCATCTGCCATCACTGCTCGCACGTCGGCAAAGTCAACGTTTACCAAACCGGGAATAGTGATGATATCGGATATACCTTGTACACCTTGACGCAATACGTCATCCGCGTAACGGAAAGCTTCCTGGACGGGTGTTTGCTCTGGGATCACTTCCAAAAGTTTATTGTTGGGGATGATAATCAAGGTATCAACCCGACTTTTCAAAGCCTCAACACCTTGCTCGGCTTGACTAGTACGACGGCGACCTTCAAACACAAACGGACGGGTAACTACACCAACAGTCAAAGCACCGATTTCCTTGGCGACTTCAGCCACAACCGAAGCTGCACCAGTACCAGTACCACCCCCCATCCCAGCGGTGATAAATACTAAATCGGCTCCTTCTAAAGCCGCTGCAATTTCATCTCTCGATTCCTCTGCTGCTTTTTGACCGATTGCAGGATTACCACCCGCACCCAAACCCCGCGTTAGCTTTTGTCCAATTTGCAGACGACAAGGAGCCGCAGCCATGGTTAAAGCTTGAGCATCGGTGTTAATCGACCAAAATTCTACTCCACTCAAATCAGAAGCAATCATCCGGTTGACAGCATTTCCACCACCACCACCAACACCAATTACTTTGATATTGGCAACCCTACCGGGAACGATATCCCCAATCGGATTTTCTTCGGGAGCATGGTTGTTATTGCTGTTTTGTCCTAAACTCAGCCCAGAATGACCAAAAGGGTTATTGGTACTGATTCCTGCTAGGGAGATTCCTTGCTGTCCGGGAGACTGCGAGTTTTTATAGGTAAGCCCTTGGTTATTATCAAGTGTCATTGGATTTACGTGCATTCAGATAAACGACTTTTAGGGGTGTTATTTACCCGCTCGCGTCAACTCTAGATAAACACTGCCTAAAACAAAAAGTTACGGCAATGTTTTTTCTGTACTCTGGCTCTTCAACAGCGATGCAGGTTGGAGAACGCTAACTTTCTTTAGTTGGCGATCGCTAATATTTCACGATGGACAACTAATTCAAGAGTTGTAAACTTAAATGTTTACTAAAAAAAAAGAACTCTATAGGTTCAACCGATTTTACTATTTTTACTTGTTATTGCCTTCATATATGCTCGGCAACTCCTGATTATTGTTGTTAATCGATATTGGTCATCAATTTTACAACTAATGGTGTAGTGTTTGTGATTTTGGCTTATCCTCAGAAATACTGATTTAATCAAAAAAATGAACACAGTTAAAAATTTAATACACTTAATCTAAGCATGGAGATGATGGCGTTAAAATTCGTTTACCAATATATATTGCGAGTCATGAGGACATAAATTATCTTTATCTAAAATAAATGTTTGACTCCTCAATTCGGGTTCCTACTCCTATGATTTGTAAAGATGCGTTTTAACACGTCTTTTCGGGTAATACGCTCACCACCGCAATCCTGGTTAAATAGATGCATTATGTTTCCAACCCCCCAAACCCGATCATCATAGATTGTCTGACATCTTGCACCCTTGGATTTAAGCGTAACTACAATAAAGGGAAGATTTATACTCCCTAATGGTAGGTTTTTTGTAATTTTGCCAAACTTTTAGAGGACACAGCCATGTTAATTGTGGTGTAGGTTACTCCAAAAACAACAATCATTAATATATATTTATCAGCATAAAACTTATTTACAAACCAGGAGTGTTTTATACATTTGTTACCAGAGGAATTTTTTAAGGAGTTTGAGAGTTAATCTTCACTGTTTTATGGTTCAATTGTACTAAAATACTTTCCGGATTTGTTAAATCTATAAACTCAATTTGGCTCATATTTTCTTGATCTGGTAGACGGCGAATTTTTGCTAACAATTGGATTTTTTCCGCTAATTGAAAAGTTGGATTTCCAATATGTACTCTTCCGAGTTCTGTTTTTAAAATTAAATTAGTAGGGTTTTGACAATTAATTTCCATTACCTTTACTAAACTGTTAGTTACTTGTTGATAAAGCTGTTTCCAGAAGGGACGACACTGCTGTAAATCACCAATTAGTTTGAGACTGGGTAATTTATTCGCGGGAATTGATTTGAAGTTTTCCGTCGTCACTTCAACACCATTGATATCCACTAATCCCTCTACTGGTTTTTGATTTTTAGAATTAGTATCCTCAAGACTAGGAGTTTGAGTAATCGCTACAGGCAATATTTCGGATACTTTGACTATCAGTCCCGGTGGAAATAGACGACGAGTTACAGTTGCTTCGGTTATACCTGGTTGCTGCTTTAAAGACGCACTTAAACGACTTGGTTCAACTCGCCATAAAGACTGGGGATAGGATAATGGAATTTTTGACTGTAACACTTCATCGGAGAATAACTGATTTCCAGAAACAGTAATATCTTTCTTGCTTTTAATTACCCATATTGGTTGAATCAAAAACCATAGCAAGCCACCCGCTAACCCTGTAATTGCCAAGGTTCGCCAGATTTTGCTAATAATGTTTATCTGTCTGTTGCGACGGAGTTTTTCGCGACGACCTGCCAATTCTGTGGAGGAAACTGATAATATTTCCGGCATTTAAACCTCGAAATGCATTTTTTTTCAAGTTATTGTATGAAGATGAATAAGTTAGTTTCAGGCAAACCTGTTAAGGTCAGTAATTTATTTGACAAGCATTTTTCTCTAATTTATCCCATAACAATATGCTAAAAAAAGACCAAAATCATTGGCGTGTATTTTTGCTCTAATGTAGCCTTTTTACTTGAGAGTGACATTTATTTGCAAGCCAAATCGCTACAAATAATCCGAGAAAATCACCATCGCTGTTACAGATATCTTGTTCTGAAACATTAATCGCCCTTTGTTATTCGCTCAACAATTAAATTTCACATTATACACACTCAACGCTTACTACATGAAAAACTAATACTAATTTATTCCTTTTTGGCAAAAAAAACCCACATCGAATCTAGTTGACTTGACGTATTTTCAAAAAAATGATATGCATGGTTTGCAACAATTAATACTTAAGTAAAAATTAAGGAGTTATACAAATTATTTTTTTTATACCAAAAACCAATTAAGCGATTCAATACAAACGAGTCGGCGGGCAGAAAGGCGGTCAGGGTTCCCCGGTTATAGTTGAAACTACGTTTTTTTTGGCAAAATTCTGCCTAATCCGGGATAAAAAGGCAAATACGAGCTAGGAACATCAGGGAAAGGAAAAATCAGCCATACCTAGAAAGTAGGGGTTGATAGTAATTATTTATATCAAGTGCATCTACATGAAAACTACATTAAATTTGTCAAGGTTTTTTAAAACCTGTAATCCGAGCAGAACCTTGGTGATGGGTGATGATTCCGATAGAAGATACTATATAGATTTTTCTGAGGTACGGGGTTGCAAAATAGTCGAGGAATTGAAGCGAACGATTGTCCGTATTTCTCCTGATGAACCAACTTGTCAATTATTTACAGGTCATATTGGCTGTGGTAAATCAACTGAGTTACAACGTTTGAAAGCAGAATTAGAAGAAGCGGGATTTCACGTAGTTTATTTTGAATCCAGCCAAGATTTAGATATGGCGGATATAGATGTCAGCGATATTTTGCTGAGTGTAGCTCGTCAAGTCAGCGTCAGTTTAGAAGCGATCGACATTAGACTCAAGCCTGGTTATTTTGCAAATTTATTTCGAGAAATTGGCGATTTTTTGCAAACTCCCATAGATTTATCCGCAGAAGCCGAGTTTTCCTTGGGTATTGCCAAAATTAGCGCTAAAACAAAAGATAGCCCCCAATTACGTTGTCAACTCAGGCAATATCTAGAACCCCGTACAAATAGCATTTTGCAAGCGATTAACGAAGAAGTATTAGATAAAGCTAGCAAACAGCTACAAATGAGGGGACAAAAAGGAATAGTTGTAATCATTGACAATCTAGATAGAGTTGATATGCGCCCGATGCCATCAGGGCGATCGCAACCGGAATATCTGTTTATTGACAGAGGTGAACAGTTACGTCGGCTGAAATGTCATGTAGTTTACACAATACCTTTGGCGTTGATTTTTTCTGGTGAGTATGAAACGCTGAAAAATCGTTTGGGGGGTGGTATTGCTCCTAAAGTTTTGCCGATGGTACTAGTACGTCAAAGAGATGGTGGTGATTCTGAAGCGGGAATGTCTCTGTTACGTCAGTTGGTTTTAGCAAGGGCATTTCCCGAAGTTTCTGCCGATATTAGATTGAAATTGATTCCGGAAATATTCGATAGTTGCGAAACATTAGACCGTTTGTGCCGCATCAGCGGCGGTCATATCCGCAATTTATTAGGGTTACTTTACAGTTGTTTGCAGCGACAAGATCCCCCCTTCGAGCGTTCTTGTTTGGAAGCTGTAATCAAAGATTATCGCGACGATTTACTTTTGGCTATTGACGATGAAGAATGGCAATTACTTTATGAAGTTGTTAATCAGCAGACAGTCAAAGGTGAATCTGAATATCAAAGATTGTTGCGGAGTATGTTTGTTTTTGAATACCGAGATGTTAGAGGAAGGTGGTTTGGCATTAGTCCGGCATTAGCAGAAACCGAAAAAGTCCTCGGTTGGGAAAATTCCGAATACAAGATTCCGGCAACTTTTCCTTAATAGAAAAAACATCAATTCTTTGCTGTTATTTGTATCTTTGTAAAAAGAAACAAGTAAAGCTCTTTACTGCTGACTGATAACTGATAACTGTTAACTGATAACTGTTAACTGATAACTGATAACTGATTATGAGTGAAAATACAAGTCTTACGGACATCGCAATTTCCAATCAACACACTCTGCGTAGACTGATTCGGGCAATTGGGCTTTCGGGTGGTCAATTTTCTCTAATTCTAGTACGGTGCAATTACAGCGAATTGTGCAAACAAGTATTAGACAATATTCGCTCCCAAACCAAAGACGTAAATTTGCGAGAAGTATTTTTATCTCCCTCAACCACAGCTTTACACAGCACCATAGTCTCAGAACTATTTTTGAATATACCCGCAGTCAAGACAGATTCTTTACCAACTGCCGTCATGGTATTTGGATTAGAGTCAGTGACAAACTTAGAAGACTTACTCAGCGGTGTTAATCAAGCAAGAGACATCTACGCCGATACCTTTGCTTTTCCGATAGTTTTGTGGCTCAAAGATGAAGTAGGAACATCACTTTCGCGGTTTGCACCCGATTTTAAAAGTTGGGCAGCAACGACAATTAAATTTGAAATGGCTGCGGATGATTTAGTTAATTTGATCCAACAGCAAACACAATCCTTATTTGACAAAGTTATAGATGCAGGAGCGCAAAAATTTTTATCAAATGCGGCTTTACTTTTAGATCCCAAATCTCAGCAGCGTCGAGAAATTGAATCAGCACGTAACGATTTACTTCGTCTTTACAACATCAAGCTAAAACCACAATTAGAAGCAAGTCTGGAATTTGTACTTGGGCGCGATAACTATGTTAACGACAACATTGACGAAGCACTATTTCATTATCAACGCAGCTTAGAACTTTGGGAAGAAGAAATTAAAACCAACTCTCCCCCCCCCTCCTTGTCTCCCCATCCTCTAATCCACCAAGCAGTAGTGATGTTCCATTTAGGATTATGTTACCGACGCTTAGCGGATTTACAACCTGCTGCCAATATTAGCTTCTGGCAAAATGCTTTAAATTGGTTTAAGCAATGTTTGGATATATTTGAAACAAAAAACAGAAAAGATTTAAGCGCTAAATTTATTTTTCCTGCTTGTGAAATGCTGCAATTTTTGCAACAGTGGGACGAATTATCACAACTAGCAACATACTCGCTGGAATTACACCAATCATTTGGAAATAAAACATTAATTGCTCAAGGTTACGGATTTCTTTGTGTTGTGGCTGCTTCCAAATTGGATTGGTTACAAGCTCATGAATTGGCAAATATAGCTCTGTCGATCGCTGAAGAAGTGCCAGAAGTGTCTCGTCAACAAGAAAGTTGGTATCTTTTATTGCTTGGACGCGCTTTACGAAATTTGGGTGAATGGGACGAAGCTGTTAACACTTTAGAATGGGCAAAAGTGGTTTGTGAAGCTCAATACGAACCATGTTTGTATCTAGAAATTGTTGAAGAATTACGCTCTCTTTATTTTTGTGAACGTCACAATTACTTAGAAGCGTTTAAACTCAAAAGAGAAAAGATTCAGATTGAGCATCAGTATGGTTTTCGTGCTTTTATCGGTGCGAGTCAATTACAACCGCAGCGTTACAGAGTCAACCCAGTTTTACAACCGCAAAAAATCTCATCAATTCCCGAACAAGTTGCCCAAGAGATTGCAGCTTCGGGAAGACAGCAGGATGTCTATCGTCTTCTAGAAAAAATGACTCGCGCTGACTGTAAATTGACGGTGGTTCATGGGCCGTCAGGAGTTGGTAAAAGCTCAATTATCAAAGCGGGTTTAGTTCCAGTATTAAAACAAAATTTTATTGGGGAACGCATCGCTTTACCAATTGTTTTATCTGTTTATACCGATTGGGTAACAGCTTTAGGACGCAGTTTAAACCAAGTTATTGCTCAAACTTCTATCTCTTTGGCAATAGAAATTACAGTTGAAATTATTTTAGAAAAACTCAGATTGTTAGCAGATAATAATTATACAGTTATTTTAATTTTTGACCAGCTAGAAGAATTTTTCTTTGTCAAGCATGATGCTAGCGAAAGAGTCGAATTTTATAAATTTTTTACTCAATGTCTCAATATTCCTTTTGTAAAAATTCTGATTTCTTTACGGGAAGATTATCTACATTATCTCTTAGAGTTTGAGAGATTAAGCTATTTAACTAAGGAAGATTACTATGATTTGGGAGTAATTAATCGAAATATTCTCGATAAAAATATTCGTTACTATTTAGGTAATTTTTCCCCTACAGATGCCACTAGTATTATCCAAAGTCTAATTAAACGTTCTCATTATCAATTAAGCGACGAACTAATTAATAAATTGGTAGAAGATTTAGCTGGAGAAACTCACCAAGTACATCCAATAGAATTACAAATTGTCGGCGCTCAATTAGAAACAGAAAATATTACTACACTCGCAGAATATCAACGTAGCGGTGGTTCGGAAAAATTAGTGCAGCATTGGTTAGAAAAAGTTATATTTGATTGCGGTCAAGAAAACGAACAATTAAGCTGGAAATTACTGTTTGAATTAACTGATGAAAAAGGTACGCGACCGTTAAAAACTAAAGCTGAATTAGTTACCATCATTTTTCGTCAACAAGAGGCTTGTTTAGAAGAGCGGGAAATTTCTCAAGTAGATGTTTTATCTGTAGTAAATCAAAGGGTAAATTCTACTTTTTCTCAATTGTTTAAACAACCCAAAGAAATAGCTTCTATATTAAGTCAGCAATCTATGGGTAGCGATGGAGAAAGTCTAGAGATAATCCCAGAAGAATATCATGGCTTGATGCATTCTTACAATCTTAGTACCCTAGAATTAATTTTAGAAATCCTCGTTGGAAACGGTTTGGTATTGCGAGTACTCCAAGAGTCAGGAGAACGTTATCAGTTAGTTCATGATTATTTAGTCAAACCAATTCGCGATCGCAATGATTATGGAATTACTGTCGAATTAGAAAAAGTCCGCTTTGAGAAGACTATTGCAGAAGTTGCTCAAAAGCGCTCGCAGGCAAAGCTAAATTCTATACTTCAACGCCGGCTGCGAGAAGCACGTTTAGCAGGTTTTGCTTTAGCGGTGATGTCAGCTAGTATTGGGGGATTATGGTGGCAAGCTGACTTACAAAAGAAAGCTGCAATTAGTCAAAGTTTACGAGCAGAACGTAGCGAAACGAACCTACAAATTAGTGCTTTGACTGCCGCTTCTGAAGCTTTATTTGCCTCTAACAAAGAATTTGATGCTTTAGTCGAAAGTTTACGTGCTTGGAGAAAGCTCAAACGCGGATACGGAATTAAGCCAGATACCCGAATGCGAGTCGTCACGGCTTTACAGCAAGCGGTTTATGGAGTAACGGAAGTCAACCGTTTAGAAGGACATGGTGATATTGTTTGGGATGTAATTTTCAGTCCTGATGGTGAGTTATTAGCGTCGGGAAGTCGCGATAAAACTGTAAAAATTTGGCACACTGATGGTAAATTATTACAAACCTTACAAGGTCACGAAGAAAGTATTACCAGTTTAGCTTTTAGTCCCGATGGCGGTTTGCTTGCTTCTGCAAGTCGAGATAAAACCGTAAAAATTTGGCGCAAAAATCCCGCTACACAAGAATTTGATTGGCAACCATTCAAAACTCTCGGTCACGGAGATTGGGTAGATAAGGTTAGCTTTAGTCCTGATGGTAAATTATTGGCTACCGGAAGTAAAGATGAAACGGTGAAAATTTGGAGCAGTGACGGTAAATTAATCAAAATTCTCCGGGGACATCAAGGTTGGATCAATTGGGTAGTTTTCAGCCCCGATGGTCGATTTATTGCTTCAGCTAGCGATGATAACACAGTGAAAATATGGGGAATTGATGGCAGTTTATTAACTACTTTACAAGGTCATCAGGAAGGGGTAACTGTTGCTAATTTTAGTCCTGACGGTGGAATATTAGCTTCGGCCGATCGCAATGGTACGATCAAATTTTGGCGAAGCGAACAAAAAGACGGTGTAAACAGCTTCATATACCGTGCTTATCGCAATTTAGAGCAGCATAGCGGTACAATTTGGAGTCTAAATTTTGATTCATCAGGTGAAAAGCTCGCTTCCGCTGGAGATGACAAGACGATCAATTTGATTGATGTTAACAATGGTAAATTGCTGAAAACTTTTAAAGGTCATAGCGATGCTGTAGCTAGTGTTTCATTCAGCCCCGATCAGAAATTTTTGGCATCGGCAAGTTATGACAAAACTGTCAAACTTTGGAGCTTAAATCCTCCTAAGTTACCAGTTTTAGAAGGACATGAAGACCGGGTACTAAGTGTTGCTTGGAGTCCTAATGGTAAAATTTTAGCTTCTAGCAGTCGCGATAATACGGTTAAACTTTGGCAGCGACAATCTCCCAGCGCTGGGTTTGAAACTCGTCTTTACAAAACTTTGTTGGGACATTCCGATCGAGTCACAAGTGTGAGTTTTCATCCCAACAGCGAAATCTTAGCATCAGCAGGCTATGACAAAACTATCAAACTTTGGCAACGAGACGGTCAACTACTCAAGACACTTGGCGGACATCACGACAGCGTAACCAGTATCAGTTTTAGCCCTGATGGACAATTATTGGCATCTGCTAGTACCGATAAAACGGTAAAACTATGGAATCAACAAGGTAAATTGCTCAAAACTTTAAAGGGACATCAAGCAAGGGTAAATAGTGTCCGTTTTAGCACTGATTCTCAAGTTTTAGCTTCTGGTTCTGACGACCAAACTGTAAAATTATGGCGACGAGATGGTACCTTATTAAAAACGTTTTTACCTCATTCTGGCTGGGTGTTAGGTGTCAGTTTTAGTCCTAGTAATAACTTGCTTGCTTCTGCTAGCTGGGATAATACTGTGAGGCTATGGCGTTGGGATGGTACTTTATTAAAAACTTTATTGAAAGGTTATGGAGATAGCGTTAGTGCTGTGACTTTTAGTCCTAATGGTGAAACTCTCGCTGCTGCTAGCTGGGATAGTACTGTCAAACTCTGGAGTAGTGAAGGTAAGTTAATTAAAAGCCTCAGCGAACATCAAGCCCCAGTATTAGATGTTAGCTTTAGCCCCGACGGTCAAACTTTAGCATCCGCCAGCGATGATCGTACAATCATCCTATGGAATTTAGATTTGGAGAATCTACTAGTACGCGGTTGTCACTGGGTGGGTGATTATCTCCAATACAACCGCAATGTCGATGCTGGCGATCGCCAACTTTGTCAAGGTATTAGCTAACTGATGTCTTATACGTTACGCATAATTAACTAGATAATAAAAAATATCAATAAAAATATTACTAACATCAAAATGTAATATTTTAGTCCATTTTAATGGACTTGCGCTATCAGACTGGGACTTGCAGTCCCAGGCGGTTAAAAACGATGTCAAACTACTAGTAATTATTTTGACTATGGGTTTCTATCATGCAAGATATAGGTATGGTATTAACCAAAAAATTCAAATTTTCAGCTATCTTCTTCGGCAATAGTTTCTAAATTAATCATCAAGGCTTGAATCCTCATCCGCTCAATATAAGGCCAGCCTCCTTCTGCTTCAATGTCTTTTAACAGTGAGTATAATGCCTGACGATTTGATGGTAAACTTTCTTGAAAAATACCGTCTCTAATTTCTCGATGCAATTTTTCTAACTGTCTAAGCAATCCTAAAATTTCTAAAATATCCCCTTGACAAACCGTCGAGTATTCGTGTATGTAATCCGCAATTTCTTGCAATTTGTAAGGCAGCTGATCGCGATCGGGATTTTTATTTTTGCTCATAGTATTATCCGCTAATTATAATTACCCTAATATTCGTGACGAAAGACAAAGCATAACTTTGGATAACTATAGCAATTCGAGGCTGAATCCTAAAGTTAAAAAACACTTTTTTAAAAATACCAAGCCTATTTATCTCAACTTGTGATGTCTTTAGCTACTACTGCAAAACTCTTAATATTTTGCAACATTTTTTCGATCAAAAAAGATAGAAACATATTTTTTAGGAGTATATAAATGTTATTTTGTCAAGCCTGAATTTAAAGATTAATCAATACAATGCAAATTTTCAGCAGATTTTCTCAATGTTAAGAAATGTATAAATCAGCGAGAGATAAATACATCGAGGTGATATGTGTGATGTGCAATCAAATAGGGATTGTTGAACATCGGCACTGAGAAGCTATTTATTTGCAAAATAAAACTTTAATAAGGATATAATTTTGGATATAAATTTTTCTGGTAGTACAAAATTGTAGGAGAATGAGATTAACTCAATCAATACCAAATTTGATAATCAACGTTGTTAAAGGAGAACTATAAAAACTTGCCATCATAACATAACTATAAAAAACATCTAGTTTGTGTTGGCTGTTGGCAGATTGCTGAGCTAACTACAGAGAATAAAGCCACAAAAGTCCTTTATTTACTTGTTACAAGCATCTGACTAAGATGGTAGTCGAGATGTTATGTAAAAATTAGGTTGCTTTGGGATTTGATAAAAAGCAATTACGAACAGGATAATTTAGCATATCCTAATTAAAGTTGATGATGTGCTTAGTAGCTAAAGTAAAAACTTTGGGTACATCTAACTTTTTTTGGTTTAACAACTGAAAATATTAATTTTTGACATTGAGGTTAACCATGAGGTATCGCGCTTTAATAGTTGGATTAATGGCTGTAGTGTTGGGCTTATTAACAGCTTGCAGCCAATCAGATATAGCTAGTGGTAGTAATCCTAGAGAATTACTTACCTATGAACAGATTAGAGGTACTGGCTTAGCGAACAAATGTCCTTTACTTTCAGAGACAAGCCGTGGTTCTGTCGCCATCGATCCAAACCAGTCTTACGTGATCAAAGAACTTTGCATGGAACCTACCAGTTTCTTTGTTAAAGAAGAACCAGTTAACAAAAGACAAGAAGCTGAATTTGTTGGTGCGAAAATGTTGACTCGTAAAACTTCATCTCTCGACCAAATTCAAGGTGATTTGAAAGTTAATCCAGATGGTAGCTTGACTTTTGAGGAAAAAGATGGTCTTGACTTTCAAGCCATTACCGTACTGCTTCCAGGTGGAGAACAAGTTCCGTTCTTATTTACTGTGAAAAATTTGGTTGCTCAAAGCCAGCCTAATTTAACCAGCATTAATACCTCAACCGATTTTGAAGGAACTTTTAAAGTTCCTTCTTACCGTGGTGCAACTTTCTTAGATCCTAAAGGTCGCGGTGTTGCAAGTGGTTATGATAATGCAATTGCCCTACCTTCCCAAGCAGATAAAGAAGAACTCAGACGTGCCAACGTTAAGAGTGTTGAAGGTGGTAGCGGTAAGATTTCTTTGAATGTAGCCAAAGTTGATAGTGAAAGTGGTGAAATTGCTGGTACTTTTGTCAGCGAACAGCCTTCAGATACTGACTTGGGTGCTGGTGAACCCTTGGAAGTGAAAGTTCGCGGCTTATTTTACGCTCGCGTTGAACCAGTATCATAGTATGTTTGAATCTGCTGTATTAGTTGATTAAACTCAACTGATGTGAATCACTGATTTATTGAATTAATCTTCAATTAATTTAGAGGGCTTATAGCCCTTTTTTTATGGATTGATAGAGCTAGTTTTACATTTATTAGGACTTACGCAACAGTAACGTAATCCTGTCATTACGAGCATAGCGACGTATATGTCCTATCGGACACGCTCCGCTAACGCAGAATCTATGGGTGAATGCTTCCCTACACGTAGTGACCGTCGTAATGACAAATGGTGTTTGCGTAAGTCCTGATTTATGTCAAATACACATTTCCATGGGCAAGTCTTGACTATCTACATATTCACATATTTACTTACTACTCAGTTATATAACAGTTATATGATTGTTCCCTATTCTCCCCAATTCTAATCAGACGAAATGTTTAATTAAATGGTGGTACAAGTACTTAAATAAAGAATTTAATCTCTTTTTTAATTGCTAGCCTGATAAAAATTTTATATCTAATTATTTGATTTGTTTAAGAAAACTTTTACCATCGGTATTTTCTCTGAAAGGCTATATTTTTTTAGTTACTTGATTGTTTTGTAATATTTTTTGATCGACAATTTAGCTAATTTTTCAAAACTTGAATTAAGTAATAATTCGGTTACATTATTTCGCATTTTTTGTATAATTTTATATATGTAGCACCTCCAGCTACAAAATTGAAAAGTTAAAAAATTGCTTTTCTTATGGACTAATAAGTTTTAGATAGATTGAATTTTTAATCAACTATTAATCGATGACTTGCACCAAAATGCATTATCTGCGTAATGGAAACTTTTGGGTTATTCAGACTGAACCTTCTCTAATATTCCAAACAAATTAGCTGTTGGTCAAGTTGCTCCCATCTAAACAGTATGCAGCTTAAAAAGTAAGCCGCCTTAACCTTCTGAGCCTTCCCGTTCATAGTCTCATAGTCATCCGTTATTCATACTCGATAACGGAAGAATATGTTTGTCTGAATTTTACGTATAAGTACTTACATAAGTGCATTACCAGGAACAATAGTCCCTTTTACCCATCATCAAGGTGCCATGCCTACTACCTTACTTAATAAAGAACTGAAGCACGAAATTTGGCAGTTATTGCGAGAATACGAGCAATCTCAGTCTGCTGATGTTCGCAATCAACTGGTAAAACTTAATTTTGGACTTGTCAGAAAGGAGGCTTACTATTGGATAAACCAATGCCACGAAAGTTATGACGATTTACTTCAGGTCGGTTTTTTGGGTTTAATTCGTGCTATTGAAAGATTTGACATTTCTAAAGGTCATGCCTTTAGTTCTTTTGCTATTCCTTATATTCGTGGTGAAATTCAGCATTATCTGCGAGATAAAGGTGTAACTGTTCGGATTCCTCGACGTTGGTTGGCAATTCAGCAACAAGCGATTGGTGTTTCTCGTTCTTTGCGGGAGCAGTATAATCGTCAACCGACGGATTCTGAAGTTGCCGCAGCCTTGTCTATTTCCCTGGAAGAATGGCAGGAAATCAAACTAGCTTGGGTAAATCGCGCTCCTTTGAGCTTAGATGTACCTGTATATGATGGTGACGAAGATTCGGCAAGTTTAGCGGAAATGGTTCCCGATCATCGTTATCGGAGTTTTCAACTAGCCCAAGAAGATCAGTTACGCTTACAACAAGCATTGCTTCAGTTAGAAAATCGTACCCGTCAAGTTTTGGAATTTGTGTTTTTACAGGATTTAACCCAAAAACAAGTAGCCGAAAAACTTGGTATTAGCGTAGTCACAGTTTCTCGTCGAGTCAAAAAAGGGCTTAATTCCCTCAAGCACCTGATGGTTGCGGCAGAAGATTAGCAAGTCCCGTAATTTTTCAAATCTTTCTATAAAAAATACAGGTAATCTATCTAACAATCATTGACATGAAAAAAATTAGGTTATAACTGGAACAGATTTCACTTTTGATACACATTTCAAAAGCTAGATTTCAAATATTCCAAATTTTTCCAATAGCTCCATGAGTTTGGCTAATGGGTAGACATTTAACAATCACAATTGCATCTATATTAGCTTTGGCGATCGCCGGATGTTCTGGTGAAGAGGAACAACAAACTGTTGAACCGACCCCCACCACAACAACAGAAAACGACCAAAGCGAGAAACCGAAACCTTTTGAAGACCCTGTGGTGCCTGGGAAAACAGATAGAGTTATTGCTCAGGCTCCTTCGACTTTAATCCAAACCACTAATCCTACAGAACGAGTAGGAATAGTCGCCAAAGGACGTACCGACCCCTTTGACGATATTATTTCTCCTGTAATTACTCGTACAAATACAGCTAGTAATAATACTGAGAATAACAATCAACAAAGAACTGTTCCGGCGTTGCCTCCTTTACGAACATCCAGTAGAAATACTGCATCAAGAGCCAGGAGAAGTGCGGTGATTTCCGCGACTGCTCAAGGAAGCCGAAGCCGTAATTATGCAGCTACTCAGGGAAGGAATACTAAGGTAAATTCTAATTCAGCCAGGGTAAATTCAACACAAATACCGAAACAAGCGGCTAAGAAACCCAATTCTGGGGGTACTATAACTCCAACTGGGGTTATACCTAGAGTAATGCCTGGGGTGATACCACAACCAGACCTTGCATCTGTATTACCACCACCACCGCAACCAACATTAGCTCAAGCCGTTTTGGTTTCAGGGGTAATTCAAGTCGGGAGTCAACCCCAAGCCATCATTAAAGTACCTACAGAACCTACTAGCCGGTATGTTCAAGCAGGACAAAGATTAGCGAGTGGACTACTTGTTAAAAGAATTGAAATGAATGAAGGTTCCGAACCGATTGTTATTCTGGAACAATATGGTATTGAAGTAGCGAGAATGGTAGGAGAAGCAGCTATGGGAGCAGTCGAACCAACTACGGCTTCTACGTCCAATCCTGTTTCGACATTACCATCGTTACCAAAACCTGCATCTGTCGGAGCTTCTTAAGATATGGAAACAAGGGAAAAGATTGTTATACCAGGCTTATCTTTGACGGTTTACCGCGAAATTGCCGCTCATTTGCGTTCTGTACAAGGAATAGAAGTGGGATTAATCGAACAAACTTCCCAAGAGTTTGATTACAACCAAAGCCAAGTCGGTGGTTTATGGATTGATTACACATCAAACTCTAGTTCGCAAGCTAGACAATGGGCAAAACAAATCCTAGCTTATTATCAACATCGCTATGATGTTTGATCGTAAACAGCTTTTCCCAGTTAATTAAAGCTTATTTGTAACCCCTCTTCTATTTCAGGAGAGGGGATTTTAATTTTAAGGTGGACAATTACAGAAGTCGGGTTTTTATAAAAAAATTGTATTTTAATCAAAATAACAATTTATATGATGCAATTGCAAATTTAGTGCGGTAAACTTGCAAGCAAGATAATGCAAATAATACTAAGGCTGCTAGGGGTTTTAGTCATCAATCACAATGGAACAGTGGCAATTTCTGATACAAAAAGAAGGTTCGCGTACTTGGCATCCTTTACTGAAGCCAAGGATAGAGGTTATGTCTGGTCGCTATCGAGTCGTCGCTCGTTCTCACCGTACTAATACGGATGTTGAGGTCAAGGTCACTCACACTTCCTTATCCGAGCTTCCACCCAAACAACGTATTCACAAACGCAGACGACGCACTAATTCAGAAGGCTTAACGGCTGTAATTCCTTTTACTTATCTCCAGTCGGGAATTTGGGAATTACAATGTTCTGGGGATATAATCTCAGAACTTCTTGGTGCATCTTGGCAATATACTGTCACTTTGGTGGTTGTACCTTCTCCTGTTGATCAAAAAACAGTTTCACCACAAAATCCTTCTCAAAGCGTTGAGAAGCAGTATAAACTTAGTCAGGAAGAGATACCGACAAATCAAGTTAAATCAAAACTAAAAAATCTTCAATCTAGCTCTTCTTCGTCTAAGAATTTGATCGCTTCTATTTCTGTAGAACCTGTTAAAAATCAAAATCTTAATCCTAGTAGTCGTCAAGCAATCTCAACTCCTCCCAAAACTGTTGAATCTTCGGATCAAGTCCCTAGGGATAAACCTACTCAAAAAATACCAGAGTCCCTCAAAGCTGCTTCAGATAAACAAAAAACTGCGAGTAAAACCGTTACGCGAAAACTACGAGATTCTATTAAAGCAGCACCACATAAAGTTACTAATACTTCATCCGTTCCCAAAACAACACAAAAGCCCAAATCCTCAGAACAATCATTAACTACACAAAATAAAGATGTTACGGAAAAATCTGCTCAAAAAGAAAATTTAGCAATCATCGAGCAAACTAACAGTCCACTCAGAGTTAAGGGAGATACAGCAGAACAGATATTACACAACTTGATAGAGTTAGCTTTACCTGCTCCAGAAACTCTCCTTCCTGATGAAACTGGTGAAGATATTACAATCGCACCACCTTTACCATTATTGCTAAATCTAGATCAAACCAATTACGTTGCACCTTGGGGAGAAAGTATTCATATTCAAGGGCTTGTTCAGCTCAAACAAACAAACCAGCAAATTAAACAAATAACCCATCCCGAAGTCAGAATTGAATTGCGATCGCCACAAAATTCTGAGTTATTACAATCTAGTTGTCAACCCAATTCTAATCAAACCCTACCATTTGCCATCGCATCTTCAATTGAGATTCCTTCAATTTCTTCTAAGTTAATTCTCGGAGAAGTTAAATTATATGGCGCACTTACAAGTGACGGGGTTATCGAATTACTAGCGAGTCAGTCATTTACAATTACGGCAGATATTACGGAATTATTAGCAATTACGGTAGCTAATCCCACAGGTGAATTAGCTCTTTACAGTAATTCCACAGAGGAATTATCTCAAGTAAATAATCCGTCTCAAACCTTAGAATCGGGGATGTCTCTGGATTTAGAACTGTTCAATTTGGTAAAAACCGCCAAACCAAAACAATCTGCGATCAGTGTACCATCAAAGAAAAAATCTTTACCACCCCTTATAGAACTTCGTAAATCTCGCAAACGAGTTGTAACCCATTGGCTTAAATTACCAAATGTCCCTGGTTATCAAGAAAAAATTGATCAGTATATAAATAACGGTTATATCGAAACTGTCTCTGGTTCAACTATTACAGGTACTAGTTTTCCTTATTTACGCAAATCAAAACCAATACCTTCCTCTAATGAGCAAGTAGAATCTGAGGTTTCTGTTGTTGAACAATTAACATACGTTGATGTTACCGACAATCAAAATACAGTTGAAAGCTTAGTTCAAGCTGACAGTAGTAATTTAGCTGAATTGCTCGTCCAACCACAAAAAAACGATAATTCCTTTGAGTTTGAAGAACCAGTTACACCCCGCAGATCGGAATATATTGCAGCGGAAATCTCTAACACATCTCCTTTAATTAGACAATGGATGCTTTCTCAAGGATATGCTCTACCTGAGCCAATTAATGTAGAATACGAAGACTACGAGATTGAAACGAACAACAATCAAAACATACCCGATCAACAGACTTCAACAGTTAAAACTGATAATCAAGCTCAAAAGGTAACTACAAATGTTTCTTCCTCAATAAATATACACTCAACACCATCGCCTTATTTTTCTATTTCATCTGGTTCTGGATGGGAAATCAGTCAAATTGCTACGCCACCAACTCAAATAGCTCAGGAAATTGTAGTAGATGATACAGATGTTTTCACAGATAGTATCTCCGATGCACAGAATTTACCGATAGAGCAACCGATAGATCAAATCAAAAAATCTTCAGCCTTCTCCCTTACCATAAATACCCAAAAAATAGAAGAGTTACCGATTCCTCAACTGTACGTACCACAAGGTGAACTGATTTCGGGTAAATTCCTTAACGTGCGAGTACGTCTACCGCAGGGGAACTCCCATCTTGCCGTAAAATTATGGTTAGAAGATTGTCAAACCAGGCATTTGCTTGACGGTCCTCATTTACTAACCAATTTAACACCTAATAAAAACGGAGAATTGGAAGTAATAACTAAATTAAATATTCCTTTTGGCTGCATAGAAATTCGCTTAGAAGCGATCGCGATCAATACAACTACCCAGCAAGAAAGCCATAAATTGACGATTCAGCGTACTGTAATACCTCCGGATTTGCCCAATATTCAAATTGATGCAATTTTGGGAATGTAAAAGCCTCCAACTGTTAACTGTTGGCTGGTAACTGATAACTGTTAAAAGGCTTTGTGTTAAAAATATGTACGATTTTGCTTTAAGACGGTGCAATTTAGAGTAAGCTCGTGTTGAATTGTAATCCGATTTAATAGGAGGTTTAACTATGGCTGCTTCTTTTTTGCCATCCGTTCTCGTTCCTCTAACTGGTCTTGTTTTTCCAGCTGTAGCAATGGCATTTATGTTGTTGTACATGGAACGCGATGATATCGGTTAAATTTCAACGTTAGATAACTAGGCAGGATATTCCATTTGAATACAATAATAATTATTGTATGGGCATCCTGCCCAACACCTGACGTTAATTAAATTAGTGAACAGTGTTAGCGCAGCGTGACGCGGCAGCGTCATACAGTAAACACTCTTAGTATGGTGTTCTATTTAAACCAATACCTCTATACGCGCTCCCACCTTAATACGGCTCCCAACTAGCCCTTTCCCAAGTATAAACGTGACTGATAACTGATAACTGATAACTAAAACCGCCCATCTACAATAATAGACAGGCGGTTTTCAAAAAACAATTTCTAATCAAATATTAGAAAATATTAGAAAATACTCGAAGAAATCGGAATTTTTCTCAATGGTTTAAATCGAAGAACCGAGTCCAGCGTAGGCTCCATAAAAGAAAATACCTAAAACAGTGATTATCCCTAATCCTGCCACTGTAGCAACAATCCACAAGGGAATTCTTCCGCTTCCAGACATAATACTTACCTCCTTAATTGCAATGTTCGGTCAAATTAAATAAACAATGGTGGATTTATAGATTAATCCCAGTTCGGTAACTTAGTTAAAGAAGTAACTAGAAAACAGAATCCCTAAAACAAAAACTAGTAAAAGTCCAAGAAAAAGGGATGTCCGGTTTAACTCTACCGGCTGATTATTGGGATTAGTATTTCTTTCCATGAAAAACTCCTAACGTTGAATAAATTGCATCGCTGCGATGGCACCTAAAAAGAAAACAGTTGGTACTGCTAAAGTATGAACCGCGAGCCATCTAACGGTAAAAATGGGATATTGTACTGGTTGGTTGATGTTATTTGAGCTTGTCATAATTAAAAACTACTTTCCGATAAATTCGTCAACTTGTTTTTTGGCTTCAAAACGATTGTTTACAAGTGGCACTTCTTGTCTTTCTTGGGTGTAGTAAGTATCTGGACGGGGAGTCCCAAATGCATCGTATGCTAATCCGGTGCTAACAAACAACCACCCGGCGATAAACAATGCTGGAATGGTGATACTGTGAATTACCCAGTAACGGATGCTAGTAATAATGTCTGAAAACGGACGTTCTCCGGTAGTTCCACTCATTTGTCTACTTACCTATCAAAAATACGGCTAAATGACTGATGTGTCTATTATCCTACAAAGTTAAGAAAGAGTTACAACTTGCAACATATTCTCATAATTGAGGATAAATATTTTTAAGCTGAATTTACCAGCAAAAAATTATTTTAAGCTTTAGATGATTCCGTAGATGGTGCAATATCAGGCTGATACTTCAATAAAAAACCACGGTCTCCGATCACAAATCCTTTCTCTGGGGATAAGAAAACTATTTTGTAAAAATTTGTTGCAACATCTTCGACATCGCGGTCTTTTTCCCAGGTTTGCCCTCCGTCAGTGCTGCGGAGTAAATTAGCGCTACCACCACTAACCCAAATTTCTGATGGAGTCCGGTAAGCTAAATCGAGCAACCCCCAACTTGTGGACAATTCTGGATATTGAGCTTCCAGCCATTGTTCCGAATTATTCGGTTCACTAAATTGTATTTGTCCACCCCGTGCTAACATCCACATTTGTCCATTTTGAGCAAAGCCCATGTTTTCTACTTTGCGAGAACTATTGCGGTTGTGCTGCACCCAAGCATTTTGTCCGGGTTCCCAAGTGGAATAAAAGTTACCTTTACCAGAAACTGCTATATATCTACCATCCTCGGAACGTTCAATATTACGTACAACTCCAACAGATTCGGCGACTTGGGCTTTCCAGTTTTTACCCCCATCGGTAGTTTTGTATATTGCTCCGACATCCGTAGCCATTTCGGCGCTATTTTCACCCAAAGCCACAATCGAAACGGGATTACCGGGTAATTTTTCGCTCAAAGGAATGCTTGACCAAGTTTTACCTTCATCATTAGTGTGTAGCAATGTAGAAGGTTCCACAGCTATCCAGCCTTCATTCCCGGCAAAATCAATTGCATTAAAACGGTAGTTTTCATCACCCAACTGCAAAGCGATCGGTTTCCATGTTTCACCACCATCTTGGGTTTCTAAAAGAGCAGCCTTACCACCAACGATAAAACCGTGATTGGGGTTGTCGGTAAAAGCAATATCAAATAGTTTGGCATCAGTTGGTATAGAAATTGGCTCCCAAGGGTTGTAACTCATGGAAGGAACATTACTACAACCGACACACATGAGGGCGATCGCCAACAATGCCACTATTTTTTTGCTAATTTTCAAAGTTGATAACATTTTTATCAGTTCTATCAGTTAACTTTTTGTTAATTTTCTTAATTTTTGTATTGAAAGCTTTAGTGATTGTAGGTGGGTTATGTGCCCACCATTACAAACATGGCTCCTTATTTTAAGCCATAGAGACTGATAAAAAACAAGAAACCAAGAGCCAAAGCACCAAAAATCAAGATATTTTTTTGACCGGGTGTCAATTTATTAACGCCAAATCCATAACCAAGATTTTCCGAAAAGCCGGAAGCAGTCCCGGCAGGACCAACATTTTCAAAAGCTTTCTTTTTTGCCGTACAAACCGGACAGCGCCAGGTTATGGGCAAATCCGCAAAAGCAGTACCTGCGGGAATGTTATGGCTATCATCCCCTTTTTCTGGTTCGTAGACGTAACCGCAGGCACGGCACTCATAGCGGTCTAGCTCAGTATTTTCAACAACTTGTTCGCTCATGATGCCAGACAAGGCAAAGCTTAAATATACGTTAAAAATTATGACACAATTGTCAGATATTTCTATGAAAAGCGAAAAGTAATCAAATCCCTATCGGTGTCCATTTCACAGGTTTTAAAACGCTCAAATCGATATAATGTAAAAGAAAATTACGATGTTTATTTCGTCAATAACGGATTTGTACTTATTGTGTTTGTCCTCTCCGGTTACGAATATCTTTTAGGCTTTTTAATAGTGTGCAGCTTGGTGCCTGCACTAGCTTTATCTGCTTCCAAACTTTTGCGACCGAGCAGTCGCAACCCGGAACGGCGCACCACTTACGAATCTGGCATGGAACCCATTGGTGGAGCCTGGATTCAGTTCAATATCCGCTACTATATGTTTGCGCTGGTCTTCGTAGTCTTTGATGTTGAGACCGTATTCTTATATCCTTGGGCAGTTGCCTTCCATCGTCTGGGTTTACTTGCATTTATTGAAGCGCTTGTTTTTATAGGAATTCTCGTAGTTGCCCTAGTCTACGCATGGCGTAAAGGAGCTTTGGAATGGTCTTAGATAATACAAAACCCATAGCACAGAATCAAGAGCGTATTCTCAATCCGATACAGCGCCCCAGTGTGACTCAAGAACTATCGGAAAATGTCATTTTAACTACCGTTGATGACCTTTACAACTGGGCGCGACTTTCTAGTTTGTGGCCTTTATTATTCGGTACTGCTTGCTGCTTTATTGAATTTGCGGCTTTAATCGGCTCTCGGTTTGATTTTGACCGTTTTGGCTTAATCCCTCGTTCTAGCCCCCGTCAAGCGGATTTAATCATCACAGCCGGTACAATCACCATGAAGATGGCACCCCAGTTAGTACGTCTTTACGAACAAATGCCAGACCCCAAGTATGTAATTGCCATGGGGGCTTGCACTATTACCGGTGGAATGTTCAGTGTGGATTCTCCTACCGCAGTCCGGGGAGTTGATAAACTGATTCCGGTAGATGTTTATTTACCCGGTTGTCCTCCACGTCCGGAAGCGATTATTGACGCAATTATCAAGTTGCGGAAAAAGATTGCTGATGATTCTATGCAGGAGCGGGGTTTAATCAAGCAAACTCACCGCTATTACAGCACAACTCACAATATGAAGCCTGTGGAACAAATTCTCACAGGACAATATTTACGCTCGGAAACTCGCATCGCTCCACCCAAGGAGTTAACTGAAAGCATTGGTATGCCTGTACCGCCTGCTATATTAGCTTCACAAAAGCAAGAGGAGGTCGAAGGTGGCTGAAGAATCAAAACCAGTACCGGCTGAGGAACAGTCCCCTGTAGAAGCGGGGAAAGTGTCGAAGTGGTTAACTGAAAACGACTTTGCTCATGAGACTTTAGAAGCCGACCATAGTGGAGTAGAAGTAATTAAGGTAGAGTCGGATTTTCTTCTACCCATTTGTACCGCTTTGTACGCTTATGGATTTAATTATCTTCAGTGTCAGTGTGGTATAGATTTAGGACCCGGAGAACAGTTAGTCTCCATGTATCATTTGGTAAAAGTCAGTGATAACGCTGATAGACCAGAAGAAGTACGTGTAAAAGTATTCTTGTCTCGTGAAAATCCAACAGTACCTTCAGTGTATTGGATTTGGAAAACAGCAGATTGGCAAGAGCGCGAGTCCTACGATATGTTCGGCATTATCTATGAAGGACACCCAAATTTAAAACGGATTTTAATGCCGGAAGATTGGGTAGGATTTCCTTTGCGTAAGGATTATGTTTCGCCAGATTTTTATGAATTGCAAGACGCTTATTAATGCAATTTGTAAATTAAGTAAATTAAAAGTAATAATATTACCCCACGAGTCAAATCGGGGGTATTTTTTTTAATTGGGAATTGGTAATTGGTAATTGGTAATTGGGAATTGGTAATGGGTAATGGGTAATGGGTAATTGGTAATTGGGAATTGGTAATTGGGAATTGGGAATTGGGAATTGGGAATTGGTAATTGAAGTTAAGATTTGAAAGTATTAGCGTAGCGTGTCCATCAAAATTAATTATTTCCCGCATTACTAGTGGTCTTTTTCATTTATTCTGACGGGTTCATTTATCCCCCAAACTATGTAGAGACGCGAAATTTCGCGTCTCTACAACCCCGCATAACTAATGAAATAGAGTACTAGTACTCCACCACATTAATTTTGCGGGGTAACCCGCTCGTAGTGTCCGGGTCTCGCTCCCTCGTTACAACCAGCGAGCTAGAAGTATGCCCCTCCGGGGCAGGCTACGCCAACGCACTACTTTAACCCATCAGAACTAATGCAATCAACTATTACCCATTACCCATTACCCATTACCCATTACCCATTACCCATTACCATCTCACAACTTTAAAATCCCGCCAGGGGATCTGTTTCCAACAAGTTTGTTTGTGCGGGTAGAGATTCTAGATAATTGAGAAAATCGAGTAATTCTTCTTCGGTGAGTAAAGTTCTTCCTCGTTTACCGTAAGTGTTGATCAAATATTCTCTTCCTTCCTGTGGTGTCCAACCGAGACGCTCAAGCTCAACGTCGGTTTTGGCAATTACGTCAGATAAATCAACGGGTTCGGTCTTTTTCTTTCTTTTGGTTGTGCTTGTTTTTGGTGTTTTTTGAGTGGAATTAGTTTCAGCGCTTCGATTAATGGGGGTAACATTACTCGGAGTAGAATTTTCTTCCGCTTCCGATTGGTAATCGGACATAATATCCCTATCTTCTATTGGTGTATCAAAATCCGGTTCGTCATATGTGGGAATAGGCAACGGTTTATCTAAATCTTGATCGTAAATATCACTGCGATCATTTGCTAAGAATGCTTCTGGACTGTTGGATGGGGCAGATTGTGGCACTTCAATAGAATTACTTGGTGAAGTTATGGGAGTTTGGGAGGCTATAGTTTGGGTTGCCTCAGTAAAGTTTGGGTTGGTATTGGTATACTCAACAGCTTGATCCGCCCGAACACTCAAAGAACGATTTGAAAATAACTGTAAATTAGGTTGTGGAGAAGTTATAACTTCTTTTTGTTCAATTACTTGTTGCTGTACTTGTGCTTGGGGTTCATCCTTAGTTACTAAAACCATTAATGCCCGAATTCTAGCTCGATCTTCTGCTTCTTCAATGGTTTCGGCTGCTGCCATTCCTGTGGCGCGGGTTACGCCTTCAATTTGCACGCTAGAGCGGACAATATATTTACCGTTGTAAATTTGTACTAATTCTGAGATGAGGCTACCTGTAGGATACAAGCTCTGAAATTGAGCCAACATAATATTTCTACCAATTTAAGTCTGCTTTAATGTGGATGGTTGCCGATCAAAATTTAAGTTTAAGTAGTTTAAGTCTTGATTTCAACTGCAACCAGAAAACTGAAATCTGTTTCTGACTTGAATTAATTAAGCAAGAATTTGGACTGAGAAAAATTTTTCCTGCTTGATGTATAGTCCAATGGTGTATCAAAAAACTTGTTACAAGCTTTTGATGTGTTATGGTGTTTACCGACGGTGCCGACACAGGCTGTCTTAGATATTTTTCTGCAAAGAAAAATAGTTAAAGGTTGCACCGCAAACTAACCTAACACATATAAGGCTATGGTCGGGGTAATTTTATATATGTTTCTCCATAATTTAATTATGGCAATTGTGGCGTTGCATTACGTCCTAACTACCAGATGGCTGTAGTTTTATTTTGGTTAGAGTATCTGTCTTGCTGTAACGAAGTCGGTTAAGTGTTTCGGTTGTAGCGAATCTTGGAGTCGGTAATCGGTACGGGAGCCGTGAAACGACGCAGCCTGTGATGACCGGCGTTCCCCGGTCATTTTTTGACTGAGTAGTGAGTAATTTTTAGTGGTGTTACTATAAATGCTATACTAATTACCCAAATTGCTATCCAGAAAATAGTTCTGGAAGTACGCTCCTTATCTACAATAATGAAGTAATGGTTCCACCTCACTGCGCGGTTTCGTTGCTGACCTGATTGTTACCGATTCTACATAAGGGGCAGTTCGGTAAGGGGCAGTTTTTCCGAGTACATTCTCAGAGTTTGGCGGCACTTAAGCACCCGAACGTGGCGAACAATTGAACATCAACTAGTCATCGTTACTCCACCGTGAAACGACGGAGCCTGCGATGACCGGGCTTCTCCGGTTAACCGCAAACCGATAAACGAAAAACTAGTCAGGTGCCTTGATTGTTGGCTTGTTACCTTTTAAAGCTCCGCTACTCGTAATTGGTTCGGGCGGGGTGGGTAATAATTATTTATTTCAGGCGTGCTTTGTCAGATTGGGAATGATGTTGGAACTTTTTGTCAAACAAACTCTGAGATAATTGTGCAATACCTTCCTGCGGGGGCGGGTAATTCGTTTCTGACATGACTTCTTTTTTGTGGTGAGGGTATACGCAATCGGGCGAACCAATTAAAAAAAAACGATGTTTTGACTAAAGGTCGGTTCAGTGCATGGAATTTTCAATCGCTACACTCCTTGCCAATTTTACTGATGATAAATTGGTAGCTCGCAAACTTCTGGAGAAAAAACTTGGTTGTGAAGATGATGAGAGTATACAAAAACTGGAAATTGCCTTAGAAATTTTAGAAAAAATCGGAATTTTGGCAAAAGAACGAGGTAAGTACCGACGTATTTCGGAAGATTCCTTGATTGAAGCTAAACTTCGATGTTCTTCTAAAGGCTTTTGTTTTGCAATTCAAGATGTAGAAGCTGCTGAAGATATTTACATCCGGGAAAGTCATTTGAGCAATGCTTGGAATGGCGATCGCGTTTTGGTGAGAATTCTCAAAGAAGGTAGCCGCAGACGTTCTCCAGAAGGGGAAGTCAAGTTGGTTTTGGAACGTTCTAATCACACTTTGTTAGCGCGAATTAAGCAGATAGAAGGAGGTTTTCGCGCCGTACCTTTAGATGATCGGCTGCTGTTTGAACTCAAATTGCAAGAAAATAAGATTAAGTTAGAAAATGCAATCGACCATCTGGCTCATGTACAAGTACTGCGCTATCCCCTCGCTCAGTACCCACCTCTGGGTAAAGTGGTGCAAATCCTCGGTAGCGATGCGGAAGCCGCAGCCGATATTGATTTAGTTACCTGCAAACACGACCTTTCCCGTACTTTTCCGGCTAATATCGAAGACGCAGCCGCTAAATTACCTAAACGGATACTGAAAGCAGACCGCAAAAATCGCCTGGATTTAACAGAAAAGTTTACTATTAGCATTGGCTTTAATGCTGATTCGGTAATAGTTAGGGAAAATGCCATATCCCTAGAAGAAACCGAGGAAGGCAATTGGTTACTGGGTTTTCATATCGCTGATGTTTCCCATTATGTACAGCCAGATGAAGCCTTAGACCGCGAAGCTTTAAGGCGAGGAAGAACTGTTTACTTAGGGGATTTGGTATTGCAAATGCTACCCGATGGTGTAGCGGCAAGAAGTTCTTTGGTTACAGGAAGCGACCGTTTGGCGATTTCTTTTCTGATTACTTTGGATGGGGAAACCGGAGTTGTTCTGGAATGGGAAATTCAACCGAGTGTGATTAATGTTGACAAACATTTAAACCAAAAGCAAGCTTTGGGAGTTCTGGTGAATGATACTAAAGAATCTCCGGAAGTGATAGAAATGTTGCAACAATTGCAAGCTTTAGCAACAGTTCTTAAAGAACAACGTTTGGCTAGGGGCAGCTTACAGTTAAATCTGCCTTGCAAACAAAACCCCTTTTATGATGAAGGTGCGAGCGGGTGCGTAACCGAAACCGATTCCCCGGTTAGTTGTCTGTTAACGGAATTAGTACTGTTAACAAATAAATTAATGGCAAATCATTTAAATGCTTTGGGCGTTCCTGCGGTGTGGCGGGTTCAGGGCGCACCCGATCCGGAAGACGTTCAGGAAATGCTCAAGCTGGCAATTAATTTAGGTGTAGAACTGGCGCTCCCGGATGACATTGAGATTCAACCCTTGGATTATCAACACTTAACTAAAGTGTTTGCAGAATCTGCTTCGGAACAAGTTTTGACTTATTTGTTGCAAGATACTCTCAAACCACCTGTTTACACGACTAATCAAGGAGGACATTTTGGTTTAGCGCTGCCAGACGGTTACGTTCATTGTACTGCTCCCTTACGGCGTTATCCCGATTTACTCATGCAAAGGGTATTTTATGCCTTAATTGAAAACGGACGCGATCGCCGTAATACTCGTGTCAAAGAACGGGTGAATCTCCGTTCGAGTAATTCTCACGGTGAAATTAACTGGAATGTCTTAGCTCCGGAGCTACACCAGGAATTACAAATCGATTTAGCAAGGGTGATTACCCAAATCAACGATAGAGAAAAGGAAGTCCAAGAAGCTGAAGCTGATTTGGAAGGGCTCAAAAGAGCGGCTTTAATGAAACAGCGGATTGGCGAGGTCTTCAGTGGCGTAATTACTGGTGTTCAATCATACGGCTTTTTTGTAGAAATTGAGGTGCCGCAGCCAGAATCGGAAGAAATTAATCACGTGCCTTTACGGGTGGAAGGGCTGGTACACGTTAGTTCTCTTAAAGACGATTGGTATGAATATCGCGCTCGGCAGCAAGCATTATTCGGTCGTAAAAATCGGGCATCCTATCGATTGGGCGACCGTGTATCTGTCCAGGTGAAAAGTGTAGATTATTACCGTCAGCAGATTGATTTGGTAACTGTTGGTAGCGATGGTTCCCCAGGCGATCGCGATGAACCAACGGGCTACTATGTACCGCATAATTACGAATCGGACGATTTAGATGATTATGAAAATGAATAGATAGTAAGTTTTGAGTTAGGAGTTAGGAGTTAAGAATTGTAGAGACGTAGCAATGCTACGTCTGTACGGGAGTTAGGAGTTAGGGGTTAGGGGTTAGGAGTTAGGGGTTAGGAGTTAGGGGTTAGGAGTTAGGAGTTAGGAGTTTTTCAAAAAAAAAGATTTTCCTTACTCCTAATTTTATCAAGTGAATTCTCAGCTTTAGTTTTAGAAGTTTCAGATAATTACCACAAACAACCAAGTGTCCAACAACGTCAAGCCATTAATATTAGGTGTCTCAGGTGCATCAGGTTTAATTTACGCCGTTCGCGCTCTCAAATTTTTGTTAGAAGCAGAATATACTATTGAATTAGTAGCATCCAAATCCAGCTTTATGGTTTGGCAGTCGGAACAAGGTACCCCTATGCCGTCGGAACCCAAAGCACAAGAGCAATTTTGGCGACAGCAAGCGGGAGTGGAACTAGGTGGTAAATTGCACTGTCATCCTTGGGCTGATGTCGGAGCAAACATTGCTAGCGGTTCCTTTCGTACTTTGGGAATGATAATTATGCCGTGTAGTATGAGTACTGTAGCCAAATTAGCTGGTGGCTTAAGTTCTGATTTATTAGAAAGGGCTGCCGACGTTCAACTTAAAGAAGGGCGAAAATTGATTATCGTACCCCGTGAAACACCTTTTAGTTTGATTCACTTGCGTAATCTAGTTAGTTTAGCAGAAGCGGGAGCCAGAATAGTTCCGGCAATCCCTGCTTGGTATCACCATCCCCAAACAGTTGAGGATTTGGTTGATTTTGTTGTGGCTCGTAGTTTAGATCAACTTGATATTGATTGTGTTCCGATTAAACGCTGGAAAGGGCGTTGACAGTGGACAGTTGACAGTGGACAGTGGACAGTTGACAGTTGTTTTGAATTATTAAATTTCTCCCCATCTCCCCATCCCCTTGTCTCCTCCTTCGAGTTCACGAATTACGAATTACGAATTACGAATTACGAATTACGAATTATACTTACCCTCTTATCTTAGTTCCTATTATGACTGTAATTCGCTTAATTCTCTTGGTCGCAGTACTGGGAGGACTTATGCTATTGCTAGCACAAAACTGGTCTCCTGCAATACCGTTAGTTTTTTTAGGCTTGCGAACTCAACCACTTTCGTTAGCAATGTGGATGTTGTTTAGCTCTGCTGCTGGTGCTTTCACTTCTTTACTAATCAGCGGCTTGCTTCAATTATTATCAAGCCGTTATACAACACAGCAGCCTCAAACTGCATCATATTCGACTTCGACGGAGGATTCACCCCGCGTTAATCAACGTTCACAACCAAAGGAATATTACCAGAGAAAATCAACTCCACCACCAGCAAGTACACCACAACCACCGGATGAGTTTGAGAATAACCAGGATGATGATTGGGATTTAGATAAAAATCCTAATGATGATTGGGAGTTTGAAGAAAGATTTGACTCCAGAGAATACCAATCAAGTGATTCTCGTTCGAGCTATACAAAAATTCAAGATGACGACGACTATGAAGATTCTCAGGAAGCAGATTCTTCTTATTCCTATAACAAACGCGATTTAAAAAATTCTAATGCAGGAAAAACAGAATCAATATATGATGCCGATTATCGAGTAATTATACCGCCTCCCAATCCATCCGTGACTTCAAAGACTTCTGATGATGCGGACAATAATGATGATGATTGGGGTTTGTTTGATGAGGATTTTGACGATGATGATAAACCTTCACCACGTCGATAAGTACTAGTAAGTCAGTAAATATGGCATCTAAATTTTTGGTTTTTTCTACTTAATCCCACAACGTTCGCGGGATTCTTGCTTGACTCTACCATTCATCGCTGCTTCTTGGAGAACCACAAAAGCGTTAAAGTCTTCACAGTCATACTGAGTTGTCAGTAATTGACGCAGTTGATTTTCTGCTTCTACACTCAGATAACCAGTTGCTAATGCTTGTTGGACTACATCACGAATTCTAGTCATTACTAAAACCTCAAACTACTACGTTTATTTGTTCGAGCTTTCTCAGATAAAATATGCAGCGGTTAAAAGTTTTGCAGATATTAGGATAAATCAAGCTCTTTTTTTTGAGATAGCAGAAGGTTTGAATCATTTAAAACACCATTAAAATTTGATAACTGTAAAATTAAATCGCTATTCTGAAGTCAGGCAGAATTAGCCATAATTATTGACTTACATTAATTCAATAAAGTTTCCAAGAATTTTTATTAAGTTTCTATTAAGTTTAAACATAGCGAAGTTTACACCGAGAAGTCACCTAACAAGCGTTATCAAATTCGTTATATATTTATTTTTATTTATGGGGACTTTAAATAAAAATACCTAGAAACTGGTTAAGATAAGCCGTATTCGAGTTTAAGTAAACCAGTAAAAATAATGAATTTAAGTAATCAACGACAGATAGAAGAGGATTTTATTGAAGCTAAAAATAATTGGGATTTAGAAAAGTTATACATTGATTTGGCATCTGCGAAAGGGAAAGCCCTAACACCTGTAGAGAAAAAGTTTCTTCGGGGTTTGCTGTGCGGTTTGAGTCCAGCGGAAATTGCTAGTAAGGTTTACAAAACCCGTAGTAGTAGCACTGTTAGAGTCTATCTTTCTAACGGATTGTATAAATATATAGAAGAAATGTTAACTAAGCAAGACTCGGAATTGATTAAGGTAAAAAATTGGAGTCGTGTGATTCAACTGCTAGAAAAAGCAGGTTATAAGAAAATTTGGCTGCAAATGCAATCGACAACCCGTAGCACAAACTCTACCAGAAAAAAAATCACAGAAATTGATCAGATGAAATCTACTTCTACACAAGATTGGGGAGAAGCCATCGATACAAGCATATTTTATGGAAGAACAAGTGAATTAGCTCAACTCAAAAAGTCGATTTTGCAAGAGCAAGCACGTTTAATCGTACTTTTAGGTATGGCTGGAATTGGTAAAACTGCTTTGTCGGTAAAGTTGGCTCAACAAGTTCAAGATAATTTTGATTATATTATTTGGCGTTCTTTGCGTTTTGCTCCATCTCCAGAGGTATTTTTTAATCAACTTTTGGAAACTGTCTCGTTACAAACCCCGAAAAATGGACAAAGTGTTTCTTACTGTATTTCTGAATTGATAGATTGTTTGCGTTCTTCTCGATGTTTTATTGTCTTAGACCATGTAGATTCAATTTTATACAGTAATTCTGCTTACAACACGGTTTTATATTCGGGGATATTAGCTAATGATGGTAACGCGATCGCCAATTCTTCAAATATAGATTTACCGCAAATTGAATATATTCCCGGTTATGAAGTGTTTGGGGAATTTATTCAACGCTTAGGAGAGTCTCAACATCAAAGTTGTTTGCTGTTAACAAGTAGGGAGAAACCCCAAGAAATAGCTGCTCTTGAAGGAGAAACTCTACCTGTTCGTTGTTTAAAGTTAACGGGGTTGGATCAAGTAGAGAGCGCACATATATTAGAATCAAAAGGATTTGCTAAAGTTAAACCAGAAGAATCTCAACAAATAACCCAGCAGTATGCGGGAAATCCTTTATTTATCAAGTTAGTTGCTACTGCTATTCAGGAATTATTTGCGGGAAATATCGACGAATTTCTTCAGCAGGAAACGGTAGTTTTTGGGGATATTCGCTGTTGTTTGGACGAGCAATTTAACCGTTTATCTGTTTTAGAAAAGCAGATTATGTACTTACTAGCTCTCAATCAAAATTTTGATCTCCAGAAATTGCAAAAAAAACTGATGCTGAGGGTATCGCAACGATTAATCCTCGAAGCTGTAGAATTATTACAAAGGCGATCGCTAATTGATAGAGTTGCATCTGGTTTTTCTCAAACCCCTGTATTAAGGGAATATATAATTGAAAAGCTGATCGATGAAAATTTAAAATTTTGTCAAGATGATGCAAATTCGCTGCTATTCACCCATAAAATTTTTGAAAAGCAACTGAAAAAACATCTGAAAGTAAGTCGCTTAAATGTCGAAATTTAAAGTAGAGTCAGCGTTTCGCGTTCAGAAATTAACAAACTTCTTTCGTGTTAACTCTCGTGAATAATTTATTACAAGGAATTAACCTTTACTTAATTGGGATGATGGGCGCTGGTAAAACTACTGTAGGACGTTTGTTAGCGAACGAACTACAGTACGGGTTTGTAGATACCGATGAAGTAATTACCGCATCTGCAAAACAAAGTATCAATCAAATATTTGCTGTTGAAGGAGAAACGGCATTTCGACAATTAGAAACTGATGTACTCTCCCAAGTTAGTGCTTATACAAAGTTAACTGTAGCTACTGGGGGAGGTATTATATTAAAGCGAGAAAACTGGAGTTATCTGCATCACGGTTTGATTGTCTGGTTGGATGCATCAGCAGAATTACTATACAACCGTTTAAAAGAAGATACTACAAGACCTTTGTTACAAGATAGTAATCCGTTATTAAAATTACGCAGTCTTTTACAAGAAAGAGAACCACTTTATGCTTTAGCCGATTTACGAATCACTCTTAAAGAAGGGGAAACACCAGAAGAAATTGCTCAACGAGTCTTAACAGAAATTCCCAGTGTTTTGAAAAATCCTCTAGCTTTTAGGGGATAGGGAGTTGGGAGTTGGGAAAATCAGTTATTGTGTAGCAGCACCAAACTCTTTTAAACTATCAGGATTCGGATTTAATAAAAAAACATTGCTTATGATGGTCAACGATACTGAATATATTCGTCAGGATGCAGCTACTCGCGTAAAAGTACTCAGCGAAGCACTACCTTATATACAAGAATTTGCAGGTCGTACCGTGGTGGTAAAATATGGCGGTGCGGCAATGAAAGATAGTAATCTTAAGGATAAAGTTATAAGGGATGTTGTATTTTTATCCTGTGTTGGTTTACGACCGATTTTAGTACATGGTGGTGGACCAGAAATAAATACTTGGCTGGAAAAAATTGGCATTGAACCCCAGTTCAAAGATGGTTTGCGAGTGACTGATGCTCCTACGATGGATGTGGTAGAAATGGTGTTAGTCGGTAGAGTTAATAAAGAAATAGTTGCTCTTATAAACCAAGCTGGTGGAAAAGCGGTGGGTTTATGCGGTAAGGATGGTAACTTAATTAAAGCCCGTCACCAAGGTGAGGATGGCATTGGTTTTGTGGGAGAAGTTAGCTCTGTAAATACCGAAATTTTAAAAACTTTGGCGGAAAATGGTTATATTCCTGTAGTATCCAGCGTCGCGGCTGACGATACGGGACAAGCTTATAATATTAATGCTGATACCGTTGCTGGAGAAATAGCCGCTGCATTAGGTGCAGAAAAATTAATTTTGCTTACCGATACACGGGGTATCTTGGAAAATTATCAAGATCCTTCGACGTTGATTGCGAAAGTAGATATTAAAGAAGCTCGTGACTTAATTTCCAAGGGTATAGTTGCCGGAGGTATGATACCTAAAGTTACTTGTTGTGTGCGTTCCCTTGCTCAGGGAGTACGAGCAGCTCATATTATTGATGGTCGCATTCCCCATGCTCTTTTGTTAGAAATATTTACCGATGGTGGGATTGGGACAATGATTCTTGGTTCTCAGTTTGGTTAAAAACCATTTAGAAGTCGGGTTTTTTGGTTTAACAACAACGCCAAAACCCGACATATACCCCATGAAAAATTAAGGTTTTACAGCTTTTTTTCATAGGGATTCACTAATCAAGGATTAGCCATCGAACTCACGAGAGAACCCTGACGTTTATTTAGAATAGATGATAATCCGCGAAGCTGGTTGATGATAACGTCGTTGTCGATAATTGCGATCGCGAATGCTAAGGCTTGGCTTATTACGTCTTGGATAATTTTTGATAATCCTGGGATTAACTAAAATTGGATTAATAAAAGTGGAGTTATAAATTTTCCTTTTTATATGGGGTTGAGAGAAATACCTTTGTGTCGGTATATGCCCCGTTGCGGGATTTACGGGTACGGGTGTAGGAATAGGACTACCATAAATAAAATTACCGACAGTTGGATGTTGATTTCGTTCGTAGTAACGATTTCCACCATTAATGATGATGACAGATTGAGCGGAAACTGGTGCAGCTACAGCACCGAGTAAAGCAGCAGCAATTCCCAAACCCAAAAAATACGGTTGCGCTTTTACGTTCTTAAACATAATACTTGTCCTGACTAACCACAAGCGGGTTAATATCGGCGAATCTACCTATATTTATTTTAAATATTAAAATTTTATTTGAGAAAAAATTTTCTAATCTACATCCCAGAAAATACTTACCTTCATAAAAATTTTTCAAAATGCTCCTAGAAACGGCAAAATGAAAATATTGGGTTGTTTATATCGTTCAAAGTGAGTTCCGAAAGTTTAGAAATAGCCAAACAGCGTTATCGTAACGGAAAAGCTGCTTTTGAAAATGGAAAATACCGTCAAGCAGTTGAGGAATTAGAAAAAGCTTGTGCTTTGCTTGCACGTAACACTCGTCTTGGAGGTGAGGTACAAATTTGGTTAGCAACAGCTTATGAAGCTGCTGGGCGCAATCAAGAAGCCATCGATCTTTGCGAACAGTTGAAACGTCATCCTTATCCAGATACCAGTAAAGAAGCTAAGCGATTGCAGTATATTCTCAAAGCACCCAAATTAGAACGTCCCAAAGAATGGATGACTGAAATACCAGATTTGGGAACCTTATCTGATAATGACAGCAAAATGCGTTTAGCTGCATCTGTGAAAAAATCTTCTGCACCGAAACAGCCATTAGAACCGGAATTTATTGATTTAAGTCAGGTAAATACCCAAGATAATCGCTTTATCTGGCTGACTTTAATCATTATTGTTGTGACTTTGGGTAGTTTAATTTGGTTAAGTTTTTGAACAATTAACCTTGATAGTGCCACAAACGATCGCAAAATCGGAAAGTCTATTGAAAGTTTATCTAATTCTGTAATTATGTCACGATTAAGTTATCAAAATTATTCTGCTCCTAGGATTTTAAACCGATTAGTTAAAAGCTTTTTGAAACGCATCCGGTTTATATGCATTTTACTGTTAGCATCGCTGTTACTTTCTGGTTGTGTAGACTATGATTTGGGAGTAAATTTCAACAACGCTAATTACGGAGAATTCGTACAACAGATTAAATTGGGAGAAAAACTGACAAGCTTTAGCGGTGATTCGGTTTATGAATGGTTGGATAGTATCGAAAGACGAGCTAAAGAATTAGAAGGCAAAGCCAAACGAATTTCCCAAGAACAAATAATTGTAACCATACCTTTCAGTAATGGTAAGGAATTACAACAAAAATACAACACATTTTTTAACTCCAAAAATAATTCTAAATCCCGCTCCAACAAAGCCGAATCAGCATCAGAGCTACCAAAAATAGAATCAAACTTACAATTATCCCAGAGTAATTTTTTATTGTTAGTACGAAATCGGTTGATTTACGATTTAGATTTGCGTTCCTTGGCTTTAATTTCTACTAAAGGTAACGTTTTAACTAACACTGATTCAATTCTCGATTTAGAATTTAGCTTAAAGGCTCCTTGGGGTGCTAACAGTATCAAAACAACTGAAGATTCCATCGAACCATTAAAAAATAAAAAACAACTTTCATGGCAACTCAAACCCGGACAACTAAATCATATTGAAGCGGTTTTTTGGCTTCCCAGTCCAGTTGGTATTGGTACTTTATTAATTGTGCTGTTTGTCATACTCGGATTTTACCTGAGATACAGCTTTATGCCAGACCCGAAAGTTCAGTTTGCCAGTGAGCAGTTGACAGTTGATGGTTGATGGTGGTTAGTTGATGGTTGATGGTTGATAGTGGTTAGTTGATAGTTGATAGTTAACCTTTGACCTTTGACCTTAAACCTTAAACCTTTAATCTCCCCATCCTCCTCTGTTGCCAATTACAAAAATTCGTGTTAATAATACGTCACTTATGATACACAGGTAAAATCTGTTATCAAAAAAACCATTCAATTGCAGCGGTTGTGAAAAAAAGGCTTGTATTAGTATTTACCTTTGTGGCTATTAACTTGGGTTCCGGATGTTCGCAAGTACCAACATCTAATTCGGCGCAAGTAGATACACCAATAATTCTTGCTAAACCAGAGTTAGAACCAGAAAAACCAAATAATTCCTTGGAGGAAGGGTTAGAAAACCTAGATAAGTTAGATAAAAGCTTTAATAGCATAGTTTTTTTACTGGCTAAAGTTGCGATTATTTTACTGAGTCTGATTTTGGTTCAGAGAATTATTCTACTGATTGCTTTTCGTACATCTCAATTAGTAATTGATAATTTTACCAATGCTTCTGGTGCGGAAGGAATGGATTTTGTTTTACCAGGTTTGAGTCAGTTGGGACGAGAAAGATTGGTACGGGAAATGAAGGGCGTTCACCAACGTTTAAGGGAGCATATTCGTGTGAGCGGTTTGCGGACTTATCGTCCTCCCGATAAGTTATCATTACCACAATCAACTCCCGATGAAAGACTTTCTAGTTTAGTCGCTTCCCTAAACGAGTTTACACCAGATCAAATTGACCCTTTAGTGAGTCTGCTGAAAATTTTATTCCCAGCTTATGGAACCAAAGTCACGAGCATTTTACAAAGCCAAGGTGAAGATTATCGCAGATTGGGAATAACTTTTGAAATTACGGATATTGAAGGTCGTATGGCTTCTAGACTTTATACTATTTGGGAAGAAACCGAAACTCAGACAGTAATTAAAACAGTACCTAAAAAGGAATCTAAAGCAGTAACTGATGAAGAAATTGAAGTTCAATTACCCGTAATTGAATCATATCCAGAACTTAAAGACCGCTACCGTGGTTTATTAAAACCTGCAACTCGATGGTTAGCTCTAGAACTTTCTAGAAGAGAAATGCTAGCTAATGTACCTTGGTATTATTTGGGTAACTGGTGCAAACGCTATCAAGCACAAATACATAACTTTTTTGGTGTAATTAATTATGCCAGCGCTCCGACACACGGCAGTTTTTTTTACCAATTAGCAATTGACGATTTAGAAGCAGCAATAGAACTCGATCCTAATTGGTATCAACCTTACGAAAATTTAGGTGATACTTACAGCACTCAAGGAAGAGAATTTCAAGAAACCGCAAAAATTAATCGTCAGCGACAAGGGATTTTGCAATACGAAAAAGCACTTGCTAGATGTGAAGATGAAACTGTAAGAAGAAGAATTAAAGTTGGTAAAGCAATGGCGCAATTACTAACAAAAGATCAAATTCTTGTTAAAGAAGCTCAAACAGAAATACAGCTACTAGAGAAGCAGTGGAATGCCAAATCTGAGCTAAGTCCTCGATTTTTGTACAACTTAGCTTCTTGGTATGCAATCTTTACCGCTCAAAATAACGGCGACGAACAAACCAAGCAAAAAGCCCGTCATTATTTAGTTTACGCCTTATTACGAGATAGCGATCGCAATTTGTGGGATTGGGCTAGTAAAGATCCAGATTTTCAAGCGGTACGTGAAAGGTTTACTGATTTCCAATTTGTGCTGATGAAGAAATTAAATGAGGCTCCTGAATTACCCGAAATCACCGGAGATAAATTTGGCAAACACGCAGAAGATATCCTCAATCAAATGAGTTGGATTTGATCAAATACATAAAATACATAAATATAGGAATGATGCGATGTCTGAAGAAAAGGACAAAAAATTACCGATCAAAATCAAAAAATCCAGTTGTAAATCCCAGGAAGAAAACCTTAGTCAACCTAGGGAATCTGAAAATCAGTTAGAAGAAAGAAAAGTTCGTAAAACCATAATTACAACCGAAATTTCTAGCCGTCCAAAAATTGTTGGAGCAATACCACCGTGGGACGATGACGATGATTCGCAGCAGGATGATCAAATTAAACCTCCAACCATCACCACAGAAATACCTACTGAGCCGGAAAAATTTAATGAAGAATTTAATATTACACCCAGAGCTACAGGGGAAATTCCTCCTTGGGATGAAGAAGAAGAAACCAAGTAGTAATTAATTATGGATTCCTCAAATAAACTTATCGGGACACAGTTAACGCTGTGTCTTTTGTTTTATCGGTCAAAATTTCTGGGTTTGGTAGAGAATCCGAATATCTCGGTTTTCCCAACGAATGAAGCTGATTAACAAATCAATTTCTGATCACCTTAACCGAACCTTATTGTTTGATAGGTCATTACTAAGCGCGATCGCCTTTTCTCAAAAATATAATCAACTTTTCCGGAGTAGTAATTGACACTCGTGAAGTTACTTCATGAGCGTATTTAGATACTCAACTTGTTTGACTCAATATTTGTGCAGTATCTAAAAAAATTTTCAAACAGAATAACTAATTAAATTAATTACAGTGAGATTAATATGAGTAAAGAAAAAGACAACATCAAAAAAAGCTCTCAACCCAATTCTAAAAAAGGAAAGAGCGTTCCAGATTACGGTAGACCTAAACGTCGAGAAATCGGATGGAATGAAGATAAAGACAAACTATAAAAAACCATCCCATAATAATACATTTATTTAACCCACGTAGGTGGGTTTTGCTTGTGTAGAAGCGGTTTGAACCGCCAGATAAATGCCAAATTCCGATCCATCTGGTGCAAAGGCGGTTTGAACCGCCAGATAAATGCCAAATTCCGATCATCTGGTGCAAATGGGGATTCAACCGCCAGATAAATGCAAATTCCGATCCATCTGGTGCAAAGGCGGTTTGAACCGCCAGATAAATGCAAATCCCGATCCATCTGGTGCAAATGGGGATTCAACTGCCGGAATCGTAAAATCAAACTGCTTTAACTAAGGAGATAAACGCTCAATCTTCCAACTATTATCTTCTTTTCTTCTATAAACCAAACGGTCGTGAAGACGGCTAGAACGTCCTTGCCAAAATTCGATTTCTGTTGGTATAACTCGAATTCCTCCCCAATGTGGGGGACGGGGTACATCTTGATTTTGATATTTTTCTGTTAATTCTTGCAAATGTTTTTCCAGCACTTCTCGACTTTCGATAACTTCGCTTTGATTTGAAGCCCAAGCACCCAAACGACTGTTAAAAGGGCGACTGTAGAAATATTTATCGGACTCCGCATCGTCCAATTTTTCTACCCATCCGCAAATCCGGACTTGACGTTGGAGTTCAGCCCACCAAAACACCAAAGCAGCCTGGGGATTTTCCGCTAACTCCTGGGCTTTTTGGCTATTGTAGTTGGTGTAAAATACAAAACCGCGATCGTCAAAATCTTTCAACAACACCATTCTTGCTGAAGGTACACCTTGTGTTGTAGTGGTAGCAATAGTCATAGCATTTGGTTCTAGAATATTGGCACTCAAGGCTTGGTCGAACCATTCCTTGAATTGTACAAAAGGATTAGAATTAACCTCGGTTTCGCTTAAGTCCTCCAAGGTGTAGTCTTGACGAAGGTCAGCTATAGTTTTATCCATTACAATTATTTGATTGCAAAATTATATAAATAACAGAGATCGACAATATTTATGCGGATGCGCCGTTGGGCTTCCCTAAAAAATTTATTAGTATATGGTTTGAGCGCCCCGATTATAGCCCTTAATGTTGGATTGCTGTCTTTACTTTTTCATTACTTTCGGCATCCACTGACCATTTTAAGTATTGCAGCAATACTCGCTTTTTTACTTAACTATCCAGTTCAATTTTTAGAACGCGCTCGTATTTCGCGCCAATGGGCGGTAACTATAGTCTTGCTCCTGACTTTAACCCTACTGATTCTTATCGGTATTACCTTGGTTCCGCTAGTCATAAATCAAACCATCCAACTTTCTGATAAAATTCCCGATTGGTTAAACAGTTTTCAAGACCAACTAGAACAATTAGAAGCTGTAGCGACAAAAAGACGCTTTCCGTTAATAAACTTGAAAATACTAGCAAATCAAACTAATGCTAGTATCGAAAACTTGCTCAAAGAATTACCATTTGGGGCTGTGGGATTTGCGGGAACCCTGGTATCAACTTTAGTTAATACAGTATTAATAGTAGTGTTAGCATTTTATATGCTTTTATATGGCGATCGCGTTTGGTATGGCTTACTAAATCTCTTACCTGAAAAAATCCGAGTTCCTTTAGACAAATCCTTACAACTTAATTTCCACTACTTTTTTCTCAGTCAATTATTATTAGCATTATTCATGGTAGCGAGTCTGACACCAATTTTTTTGGTTATTGGTATCCCATTTGCTTTTTTATTTGCTATGGTCATCGGGATATCTCAACTGATACCCTTTATTGGAGCGACTTTAGGAATTGGGTTAGTAACCATACTGCTACTACTCCAAAATTGGTGGTTAGCAACTCAACTAGCATTCTTTTCATTTTTGATGCAGCAAGTCAAAGATAATCTCTTAGCCCCAAAATTGCTGGGAAATTTTACTGGACTAAATCCCATTTGGATTTTCGTTGCTATTTTAGTCGGGTTTGAGATTGCAGGATTATTAGGAACATTGGTTGCGATTCCTATCGCTGGAACCATTAAAGGCACCTTTGATGCTCTTCAAAAAGGTTAGAAGTCTGCATGTCAAAGGTTAGAAGTCAAAGGTCTGCATGTCAAAATCAACTTGGTGAGAGTGCAAAATTTTATATTTAACTGAAAATTAGTAGTCTTTAATACTGGTTATTAAAATTAATTATGAGTAGTGTGAAGGGGGATATATTTTGCCGAATCAAAAATATACGCGATAGAAAACGCTAGGGCAGAAAAGTTAAGAATAAATTAATTAATTTCTCATTAATTTAATTTAATTTGATTAAAATTAATTAAAAACTATGCTTTTGACTGTGATGTAGCAGTTTTCAACCTTTGTCCAGGATAAAAATCACAATTAAAGTGTGATTTTTGAATAGGAAAAGGTATAAAAATATCGTGATATACTTTCGAGGGTGAATTTTATTCTTATACTCTATTACTCCTAGTCATCGTAGATGTATAACTAGTGGATTGCTAAAAATGCTTTTTTCTCAGAGTTACACTACGGAAAGACCGGAGAAACAATAACCACAATTAATTAATTAAATTGATAGTTTCCAATGAGACAAGTAAATTTTGTAATAATTTTTATTTTTTGTTTAGCTTTTGCTTTATTCAGCATCGAAAATACTGAATTAGGGATCATTCATTTAATTCCAGGAGTGGAAGTACAAGCACCAATTTCAATTGAGTTACTTATAGCATTGGGGTTAGGTGGAGTTTTGGCTTGGTTATTTAGCGTTTGGACTCATTTAGAAAGACTAGTGTGGTCAGGTCAAAAAGTTCGTCAAAAAAATGCTCGCATTCAGGAATTAGAATGCAAGATTGAAGAGTACCAAACTCAAATTCAATCCTTACAACCTTCTCTACCACCAGCTGGTGATTCAATCACACAAGAAGCACCAGCAAATGCTTGATGGGACAGTTATCAGTTAACAGTTAACAGTTATCAGTTAACAGTTAATTGAGTGATAGGTAATGGTCGCATTCCCTTAGACCTTAGACCTCTAACCTTTGACCTTTGACCTTTGACCTCTAACCTTTGACCTTTAACCTTGTAATTCTAGTACTTGTCGATGGATGCTTCTGAGCTTTTAGAAATGATCGCACAACTTATTCATCAAGCCGAACAAGGTGAAATTGACCCTTGGGATGTGCAGGTAGTTGAGGTGATAGACCGTTATATAGAACTCATGGCACCTGAGAAAAGCACGAAGGGTTATGAAGCAGATTTGTCTCAGTCAGGACAAGCGTTTTTATCAGCATCAATGTTGGTGTTATTTAAAGCCAATACGTTGATGAAGTTACAATCGGCAGAAGATGAAATAGACGCTTATGCAGAAGACGAATTTTTGCTTGATGGTGAAGATGGTTTAAACGAGCGTATAGCTAGACTACCTTTAGAAAAACAGTTGCGACGACGGCGTTCTGCCATGCCTCCACCGGCACGTCGCGTCAGTTTACAAGAGTTAATCGACCAGTTGCAGGTGATGGCAAACCAACTGCAACTAGTACAAAAAACTAGTAACCCTTTGGCGAAAAAACGTCAACCGGGTGTTAAAACTCTCAAAGCAGCACTAGAATTAGCACACCAAGAAAATCTCACAGAAGTAGCTGGGGAGTTAGAACAAGTTTTACAAACCAAAGCTGCGGAACTGCATTTGGGAGAAAGTTGGATGAATTTAGAACAGTTAGTAGAATGGTGGTCTCAAAGTAAATCCCTATCTGCTAAAGGTAAAAACCATCCTCATGGTGAAAACGCTCATACAGTCAGTGTATTTTGGGCTTTACTACTGCTTTCGGCTCAATCAAAGGTAGAGTTGTATCAAGAGGAGTTTTATCAGGAAGTAAAAATCCGCTTGCTTGCAGAGTCTACTAATAGCTCGATGTCTCAAGCAGCAAGTTAATTAAACGAAATAGCTAATGTCACTTTAGCCTTGCTTCCTGTGGGAATTATTTGTTATTGACTGCGGAAAAGGAAAACACTCTTTTGCTGAGTTCATGTTTACATCAGACTTGTATGCAAGATTTGGGTTAGATAATTAATTATGAGTAAATTTAAATATTGCCAACTTAGTATCATTTAAGATGCTAACAGGGGCTTAAAAAATGCACTATGAGTTCATTCTCCGTGCTTTTTGGGATGACTTCAACTAAATTAAAACAGATGATGAAGTATTGCTTGATCGACGTAAACTCGTTTGTGGTTGAGAAATAAATATTTATGAAAGCTATGATTTTGGCTGCGGGTAAGGGTACCCGTGTTCGTCCGATTACCTACACAACTCCTAAACCGATGATTCCCATCCTGCAAAAACCAGTGATGGAATTTTTAATTGAATTGTTACGTCAGCATGGCTTTGACCAAATTATGGTCAATGTGAGTCATTTGGCTGAGGAAATCGAAAGCTATTTTCGAGACGGTCAGCGGTTCGGTGTCGAAATTGGTTATTCTTTTGAAGGTAGTATTGACGATAACGGTAAATTAGTCGGAAAAGCCATCGGTTCTGCTGGTGGAATGAAGAGAATTCAGGACTTCAAACCATTTTTCGACGATACTTTTATTGTTATGTGCGGCGATGCTTTAATTGATTTGGATTTAACAGCCGCTGTGAAATGGCATCGAGAAAAAGGTTCTATTGCTACAATTATTACTAAAACCGTACCTCGCGAAGAAGTTTCTAGTTACGGTATTGTTGTTACCGACTCGGATTGTCGAATTAAGGAATTTCAAGAAAAACCGACTGTAGAAGAAGCTAAAAGTACCAATATCAGTACAGGTATTTATATTTTTGAACCAGAAATATTTGAACATATTCCCTCTGAAGTCGAGTATGACATTGGTGGCGACTTATTCCCCAAACTTGTAGAAATGGGTGCTAATTTCTACGCTAAACCAATGGACTTTGAATGGGTTGATATTGGTAAAGTACCCGATTATTGGCGAGCAATTCGCGGTGTACTTTTAGGGGAAATCAAAAATGTCCAAATCCCTGGCAATCAAGTACGAGAGGGAATCTACACTGGTTTAAATGTGTCTGTAAATTGGGACAAGGTTGATATCACTGGTCCAGTTTACATTGGTGCGATGACCAAAATAGAGGATGGAGCCAAAATCGTTGGTCCTGTTTACATTGGTCCTTCTTGCTGCGTTTGTAGCGGTGCTACCGTAGAAAATAGCGTGATTTTTGAATATTCTCGACTTGGACCGGGAGTAAGATTAGTTGATAAATTAGTATTCGGTCGTTATTGCGTAGATAAGGATGGAGCATCAATTGACCTCCAAGCTACTGCTTTGGACTGGTTGATTACCGATGCTCGTCAAACTCCACCTTCTCATAACCCCGCAGAACGTCAAGCGATCGCCGAGTTATTAGAGACAAATTCTAATTGAAAAAGGGAATTGGTAATGGGTAATGGGTAATGGGTAATGGGTAATGGGTGATGGGTGATGGGTGATGGGTGATGGGTGATGGGTAATGGGTAATGGGTGATATACCAATTCCCAATCCTAATCACGGATTAAAAAAGATTACACGGATTTTTATTACCAATTACCAATTACCAATTACCTATTCCCAATTACCAATTCCCAATTACCTATTCCCTACTACTAAATCAAGAAGACAGATAAGTATACCGACTTAAACTTTGTTCGTAGGTTTGTAACAGTCGCTGAGATTGAGCGATGGTAATATGGTTTGCTTCCAAAGCTTGCTCGCAACGCTGACGGATTCTTTCTATCATGTCTTCGGCATCGTACTGTACATAACCTAATACCTCACTCATCGTATCCCCTTTAACTACGTGCTTGATTTGATAGCCTTTGGGTGTCAGTTGAATATGAACTGTATTAGTATCGCCAAAAAGGTTGTGTAAGTTACCCATAATTTCTTGATAGGCTCCATTGAGGAACATACCTAAGTAATAAGGTTCTCCCGGTTGGAAAGAATGTAGTTCCAAAACTGACTTCACGTCTCGTAAGTCGATAAACCGATCTATTTTACCATCGCTATCGCAGGTGAGGTCTGCTAAAATACCCCGTTGCTTAGGTTCTTCATCTAAACGGTGTATAGGCATAATCGGGAATAACTGGTCGATCGCCCAGCAGTCTGGTGCCGATTGAAACACCGAAAGATTTATATAATAGATGGAAGACATAATTAACTCCAAGTCTTCCATGTCATCGGGTACGTATTCTTGCTGCTTAGTGATGTGAAGAATTTTATAGCAACAAGCCCAATATAACTGTTCTGCCTTGGCTCGTTCTCTTAAGGATAAAATTCCCAAATTGAAACGACTAATGGCTTCTTCTTTGAACTGGGCTGCGTCGTGATAAAACTCTTGATAATTCTCTTCGTTGATGGATTGATAAGTTTCCCATAAATAGGAAATAATATGGGATTCACCTTCTTGAACGGGTTCGGGTGGTTCGCAAGGTACTTCGCTGGTACTAAGTACATCAAAAATCAGTACTGATTGGTGGGAAGCAACAGCTCGTCCGCTTTCGCTGATCAGTGTTGGTACAGGAATATCTTTTTCTCTACAAGCATCTTTTAACTCTGCCACAATATCGTTAGCATAGTTTTGCATATTGTAGTTTTTAGAAGCGTAGAAGTTGGTTTGAGAACCGTCGTAATCAACACCCAAACCGCCACCAACGTCAAGATATTTCATATTTGCCCCCAAGATAGCTAACTCAACATAGATACGGCTAGCTTCTTGGATGGCATCTTTGATGACATTAATCGCCGAAATTTGCGAACCGACATGGAAGTGCAAAAGTTGTAAAGAATCCAACAAATTAGCATCCCGTAACTTGTCAACGGCACGAATAATTTCCGGAATATTCAAACCGAATTTAGCGCGATCGCCACTAGAACCTCCCCAACGTCCCATACCTTGAGTGCTAAGTTTGGCACGGACTCCCAAGATTGGTTTAATTTCTAATTGACGACTAACTTCAATGACTAAATCGACTTCTTCAATTTGTTCTAAAACGATAATTGGAGTTTGTCCGAGTCTTTGAGCTAACATTGCCGCTTCAATATATTCACGGTCTTTGTAACCGTTACAAATTAACAAAGCTCCGTTGGTATCAAGCAGCGCTAAAGCAATCATTAATTCCGGCTTGGAACCTGCTTCTAAGCCAAATTGATGGGGTTTACCAAACCGGACTAAATCTTCAATTAAATGCCGTTGCTGATTACATTTAACTGGAAATACACCCTGATAAACGCCTCCGTAGTTGTAGCGGGCTATGGCTTTAGCGAAACAAGCATTAAGCCGCTCGATTCTATCTTCTAAAATATCTGAAAAGCGAATTAGCAAAGGTAAACCCAAATTACGCAATTTGAGGGATTTAACCAATTCGTACAAATCCAGAGAACCACCCCGCTCACCTTTTGGAGAAACAGTAACATGACCTGCCGCATTAATCGAAAAATAGGGCTGTCCCCAACCTTCAATGCGATACAGAGCTTCGCTATCTTCGATCCTCCAATGACTCCGAGGTGAATTTGGAATTTTACTCGGTGGCAAAAGTTTCTGTTCTTTGTGATTGTTGCTTAATTTAGCTTTAACTTTTTTGCCATTCAATGATAATCTTCCTGTTTCAGCCGATGTCGCACTTGACTCAACACCCATTTATCAGTCACCTTCGTACTTCACCCATGAGTTTATAATTTAGCGCATTCATGTCGTAGGGGGAATATACGTAAGATATATTTTTGGAACAATGAGTGGACAGTTGACAGTGGACAGTTGACAGTTGGCAGTTGACAGTTGGCAGTTGACAGTTGATGGTTGACCTCTGACCTTTGACCTCTGACCTCTGACCTTTGACCTTTGACCTTTAACCTTTAACCTCTAACCTTTGACTTGCCTGTTGACAAAAAGCTAATGAAGACGGACAAATAACAGTGATAGATTCATTAATTTATAGGAGATAGTAATGGAGCGTACATTTTTAGCAATCAAGCCGGATGGAGTACAGCGGGGATTGGTTGGTGAAATAATTCGTCGCTATGAAACCAAAGGTTTTACTTTAGTTGGTTTGAAATTTATGAAAGTCAGTCGGGAATTGGCGGAATCCCATTACGATGTTCATAAAGAAAGACCTTTTTTTGCTGGCTTAGTAGATTTTATTACTTCTGGTCCGGTTGTAGCGATGGTTTGGGAAGGTGAAGGTGTTGTTGCTGCTGCTCGCAAGATGATTGGTGCAACTAATCCCCTCACAGCAGAACCTGGAACTATCCGTGGTGATTTTGGAATTGATATTGGTCGTAATATCATCCACGGTTCTGATGCCATTGAAACCGCACAAAGAGAAATTTCTTTATGGTTTAGCAATGATGAATTGGTAAATTGGCACCCCCAAATTATGCCTTGGTTGAATGAGAAATTTTCTAAAGAGCTAGCAGCGAAGTAGTTTATTTAGGG
>NZ_JADEWL010000217.1 GCF_015207665.1 Plectonema cf. radiosum LEGE 06105 | reverse complement strand
CCATCCCCCCATCTCCCCTTTATTAAATACTTACTTGTAGCTAAGATGGCAGCGCGATCGCAAAATTTGACAAACAATTAAGCAGATACACTACTGAATAACTCATAATGGCAGTATATTTGCCATTCAATTCGCCTTATGAGAGAACTGGAGCGGTACTACAGAATTTTAGAGTTGGAGCCTGGAGCATCACTTGAAGAAGTTAACCAGGCTTACCGGGATTTGGCTTTTATTTGGCACCCGGATAGAATTCCTCAAGAAAAACAACGACTACAAGAAAAGGCACGCAGAAAGCTACAGGAGCTTAATGAAGCTCGGGAAAAGTTGCGCTCGATTAAGGCACATCTTAAATCCAAGACTACAACTTACACGGCTTCTGAACCTAGCAGTCATTCTAATTCCTATGCACCTTATCAAGAAAAACCGAGTCCAAAACCTACACCTCACAGAAATCAACCTCCTTCACAGAAATCCGATTTGAGCGGACAAGATTTTAGCCACGCTAACCTTAAGGGGAGAGATTTATCTGGTAGGAATCTCAGCTATGCTAAATTAAACGGTGCAAACCTCAGCGATGCTTTTATGCATAAAGTTGTCTTGCGGGGTGCTGATTTGTCCGATGCGAATTTATTCCGAGCCAACTTGCTTTTAGCCGATATGAAAGAAGTTAATCTTCAGGGTGCTGACTTAATTGGTGCTGACTTGAGCGGTGCTGACTTACGAGGTGCTGACTTAAGAGGAGCAAGAATTCGTTCTGGCGATCGCCTACTTGTTAAACTGATTGGAGCTAATTTATCTGGAGCAATTATGCCTGATGGTTCAATTCACGAATAAACTGAATTCTCTACTACGTTTAATTGGTTAATTTTATTGTTTAAATTAGTTATTAAATAAACATATTGACTACTGATATTTTGGAACGCTAATTAAATACTAGCAATTTATACCTAGCATTTGACTCGGAATTCAAGCTGAAATTGGTACAATATTATCAATATTTGTATCTACAACTTTCTCTCTGAACTGTTATTTTAAAGGTTACAGAGAGATTTTTTTGTCAATAATTAGATTGAGAATGACAAATATATTAGTTACCAACGTCATAAGATAAACAGGTAAACAGCAAATGCACAAAGCTTGTAACTAAAATCACTATGATATTGATTTTGTTTATAAGTGCCTGCAATATGAGAAACTTGGGCTAAGTCTCTACCAAACAAGGAAGAAAATGAATAACACAATATCTGACGTTGTTGTCAAAACAATGGATGGGAAAGATAAAAAATTAGGTGAGTATATTGGTAAAGTACTCCTAATTGTGAATGTGGCTTCATACTGCGGTTATACTCCGCAATATGTAGGATTAGAAAAGTTATATCAGAATTACAAACAAGCTGGTTTAAGGATTTTGGGTTTTCCATGTAACGATTTTGGAGAACAAGAACCTGGAAGTAATGAGGAAATTGTCGATTTCTGTACCAGAAATTATGGCGTAACCTTTGAATTATTTGATAAACTTCATGCTAAAGGTGAAGAACAACATCCACTTTATGCGAGGTTGACAACTTCAATAGAACCAAAAGGACCTATCGCTTGGAACTTTGAAAAGTTTTTAATTAACCAGCATGGTGAAGTTGTAGCACGGTTTAAAAGTAGTGTAAAGCCTAATTCTCCCGAATTAATTTCTGCTATAGAAAGGGAATTAGCGCAATAATTATCAGTTTTGATGATAATTTTCACATACTATAATCCCGGTATTTTAGGAGAATTTATATATCAAATTCGATAATTTAAACAGACAATTCGAGTAAATGTCGTATATGGCTTCGCCGAATACTCAATGAGCAAAATATACTGCATTACCTAATTACTGATAACTGATAACTGATAACTGATAATTGATAATCAAGGGTGCTTTTATTTGATGAACATTGCAATTATTGGCTGCGGATATGTAGGTTATGCAGTTGCTAAATACTGGAAGCAAAATGATGATTTAGTTATAACTGCAACTACAACGAATTCAAGTCGTGTGACAACATTACAAGAGGTTGCTCACAGAGTAGAAATTGTCAAAGGTTCGGATGCTCAAGCTTTAAAATCAGTATTGCAAAATCAAGAAGTTGTGCTTTTAAGTATTGGTGCAAAAAGTAGTGATACCTATGAAGAAACTTATCTAAAAACTGCTGAAACTATAGTTTCGGTATTAAAGCAAATACCCAGTGTAAGACAGTTAATATATACAGCGAGTTATTCAGTTTATGGAGATAAAAATGGTGCTTGGGTAGACGAAGAAACACCAACAGCACCAACTAGTGCTAATGGTGAAATTTTGAATCAAACCGAGCAAATTTTGCTTTGTGCAAATAGTGATAATTTACAGGTTTGTATCCTACGATTAGGAGGAATTTATGGCGAGGGTAGAGAATTAGTTAAAATATTTAGTAGAGCTTTTGGTCAAACTCGTCCCGGTAATGGCGAAAATACCACAAATTGGATTCATTTAGATGATATTGTCGGTGCAATTGAATTTGTACGTCAAAATCAACTGCAAGGTATTTATAATGTAGTTGATGATGCACATCTTCCCAGTCGAGAATTAATAGATAATTTATGTCAAAAATACGATAAACCAAAGGTTGTTTGGGATGCTTCTCAAACAAATAACCGCGCTTATAATGTCAAAGTATCCAATGATAAAATAAAAAATGCAGGATACAAATTGATTCACCCACAAATGATTTTTTAGGTGATTTTTTTAATAATTTTTTAAATAATTTATTGATTTAAACCAATGATTGCTCTAAATAAAACAGCAAATACAAGTCAATTTTACACCTGGAATAACTTCCGCTGCGCCTACGAAGTTTATACTCCTAAAAATTCAGCACCTGATGGTATTCCCTTACTATTAATTCATCCCATTGGTGTGGGTTTATCACGGAAATTTTGGTATAGATTTTGTGATGAATGGGATAAAAAAGGTAATCACAATTTAATTTATAATCCCGATTTATTAGGTTGCGGTGAAAGCGATATGCCGCGTATAGCCTATACTCCTATAGATTGGGCAGAACAATTACAATACTTTATCCAAAGTGTAATACAAAAACCTGTAATTTTAGTAGTTCAAGGTGCATTATTTCCTGTAGCGATAGAATTGGTTAAAAAGCAACCAGATTTAATCGCTGGAATTATTTTATCTGGGCCTCCTGCTTGGAGTATTATGACTAAAGCAGCGCCAGAATGGCAGCAAAAACTATTATGGAATCTGTTATTTGATTCACCTTCAGGAAATCTATTTTATCGCTACGCAAGACGTAAAAAGTTTTTAGCAGATTTTTCCGTCAAACAACTATTTGATTCACAAGAAGACGTTGACGATGAATGGTTAGATACCTTACGTGAAGGTGCGAAAAATCCAGCAAGTCGTCATGCAGTTTTTTCGTTTTTAGCAGGATTTTGGCGTAAAGATTATCAGAAGGATATAGAATCAATAACGCAGCCAACATTAGCTGTATTTGGTGAAACAGCATCGAGTATTAGTCAATCGGGAAAAAAAGATTCCACTGAAAAACGTTTAGCTGATTATCAATTACATCTACCCCAAGGAAGCGCGATCGCAATTCCCCGAAGAAATGTTTTACCTTATGAATCAACAGTCGAATTCGTTGAAGCAATAACACCTTTTGTGAATGAGTTAGGAGTTAATGGTTAGTTGTTAGTTGTTGGTTGTTGGTGGTTAGTTGTTAGTTGTTGGTGGTTAGTTGTTAGTGGTTAGTGGTTGTTGGTTGTTGACAACCTTTAAACTTTCACCTTTGGCCTTTCACCTTTAAACTTTGACCTTTAACCTTTAACCTTACTCTCTTCTTTCAACCAAGCTAAAATATCTTGTTTACTTTCTGCTAAACCTTTATAAATTAATGATTCTGGTGTCATTGATTCAATGGCTTTGTATAGTTTATCATTTAAAACAGCATCTCTTTTAATAATTTGACAATCTCTAAAATAAGTTCTAATCGTAAAAATAGCTGCATCATATTTTGGTAATCCCCAGATTACTTGACGCTCAATTCTTAAGAACAATTTAGGATTTGTTTGATCAAACTTTCTACCATACCATTCTTTTGATGTTACACCATCAGGTGGTTCGGGATGATGATTTAAACGGGTATCGGTACTCAAGCCCCATGCAAAACGCACCATTGGTTTTCTTGCAATCATCGTGTTCACAATAGCTTTTGCACGCTGATTGATTTTTTCGATACCTGCTACTGGTAAATGTACTGTTGCAAAATCCTTACCAATTTTTTCCTCTGCTGACCAATGATTGGGATAACATAGATGAATAGCACTCATCCAGTTTTCATCGTTTTCGTTACGACTAATTACTACAATATCCGACTGTATTTGTGCTGCTAAAGCATCTAAAGTAGAAACGTAAGCAGAAAAAATATTTTTATTTGATAACTCGCATTTTAATAATTCTAAGTTTGCATTTAAATATAAAGTTTCTTCAGTAAGATGATTGTAGAATACTAAATTATTACCATCATCAGAGTAATGAAAATATTGTGGATATTCATAAGAAAGACGGTTAATTATTAATTCTGCGACTGAAGAAGCTACAGCATTACTATAATTATAAGTTTGATAATACTTACTCAAATTTGAGCTACGTGCTGCAAGTTTAGCTCTCCGATAGTCGGAAAAATTACTATCAATTTGGAATAACTGATTATCAACTTTATTATTAGCGAAGTTTGAATCTAAAAGCATCATACCAGGCTTTACTTCATAGCGTCCATTTTGCAAGGGAAAGTAACAAGCACTGTCTTTTGATTCTTCAACAGTTTTAACTTCTTGGAATAAATTGTATGACATAATTGATTTGATAGTTAGTTGAGATAGAAAGTTAGTTAATATCAAATCTGTTGACATCGTAATTATATATTTTTAAACGCAGAGGAACGCAAAGGAATCGCTGAGGGGGGCAAAGTGTTTTTACTGATATATTAAATAATTCTTCAGTTATGATTCCACCAATTTACGCAATAGTTAGTTAACACGACTTCAGTTTTCGTTTCCAGTTTCAGTCTGGGAGCGAGCAAAGAAGTTTTAACCTTTAACCTCTAACCTGTTTTATCCCCACACCTTTATACATATAACCGGCAATTTTTGGGGTTTTTTCCATATAAAATTCCTCCAAATTTACTTGCTGAAATTGTTGTTCTACAATAGAGCGAATATTCCGATTAAGATGACAGCCATCACCAATTATTTTCTGCACTGGAGTTAATCTATTTTGCCAAGTTTGAATATCAGTTTCATTACTCAAACCATGTTCAATAAAAAAGAATTTTCCACCCGGTTTTAATACTCGATAAATTTCTTTCACAGCTTGTTCAACCTTTTCAATACTACATAAAGTCCAAGTGCTGACAACGCTGTCAAATGTATTATCAGCCATTGGCAGATTCTCGCTGCTCAAGATTCGATTGTCTACAGTTATACGAGATTTCTCAATGCGTTTTTGAGCAAGTTCATGAACTCCCGGATTATTATCAACGGTGATAATTTTATGAATTTCTTCTGGATAATAAGACAGATTTAAACCTGTACCGAAGCCAATTTCTAATACTTCTCCTTCTACTTCTGCTAAAACTTCTTGACGATATTTAGCGAATAGAGGAGATGATAGTGACCACTCAAGAAGATAAGGAAGAATTTTTCGTGAATAGAATCCCATATATTTATCCTCAAAAATACTTTTTAATTTTAATTTAGAATTAAATGTTTTGATTTCTTAACAAAATTAAGTTAAGTTTATCTTTGATTTGCTGTATTATTATCTACATTAATTCTGACTCCTGAAGGCAAATTTACATAATTAATGAAGTTTCTTCAGAGCATATCTGTGGGGAGTAAAAATGATGCAGAATATTTTGAAATTGTGGGTAAATAGTCCTATTTTATGGGGTACTGCTTTCATAATAACAACCGTTACGACAAGTTTAATACCAAGGAAAGCAATAGCAACACAGCTAGATTCTGAAGTGATTCCGCTGAATGCTACCCCTATAGTTATCGAAGATTCAAATAAATTTGTTGAAATACCTTTTCAATTAAGTGGAATTTCTCAGGACTCAAAAAATCATATAGATTCGCAACAAAAAAAACAAATTATATCCCAAGTCACTTCAGTTTCTCAATTGTCAGATGTTCAACCCACAGACTGGGCATTTGCGGCTTTACAATCGCTAGTTGAGCGCTATGGCTGTATAGCAGGTTATCCCAACGGAAGTTATCGCGGAAATCGCGCATTAACTCGTTACGAATTCGCTGCTGGTTTAAACGCTTGCTTGGACAGAGTAAATGAATTAATCGCTACAGCTACTGCTAATATAGTCTCTCAAGAAGATTTAGCAACTTTACAACGCTTACAATCAGAATTTGCTGCTGAACTTGCAACTTTGCGCGGTAGAGTTGATGCTTTAGAAGCCCGTAGTGCTGAAGTTGAAGCAAATCAATTTTCTGCTACTACAAAACTTCAGGGTGAAGTCGCATTTACCCTCGCAGGTGCAGATGGAGATGATGTAGATACTGAAGTTGTCTTCAACAATAAAATTCGTCTTCAGTTAGTATCTAGTTTCACAGGTAAAGATAAGCTGTTTACTCGTCTAACTGCGGGAAATATTGGTAACTCATTTCAAGATGAACTTGGTACTAATGAAGGTCGTTTTGCTTATGACGGTAACGATGGTAATGATATTATTCTCGATAGATTGCACTATGTTTTCCCTGTTGGTGACAATCTCACAGTAACAGCAATGGCTAGTTTAGGAGGACATCACTTTTATGCAGATGTATTCAATTCCGGATTAAATACAGGTGGTGGTGCAACTGGTGCGCTATCGCGATTCGCAGAACGAAATCCCATCTATCGCTTGGGAATTGCCAATTCTACAACTGGTGTTGGTTTTAGTTACAAATTAGGCAATACCATTAAACTTGAAGGTGGTTATCTTGCCAAAAATGGTTCCAATCCAGACCAAAAAGCAGGCTTATTTAATGGAAATTATTCGGCTTTAGGACAAATTGTTTTTCAACCAGCCAAAAGATTCAAACTCGGCTTGACTTATGTCAACGGTTATGATCCAGGTGATGCAACCTTTGCTTTTGGTGGAACTGGAACTAACCTTGCTAACGGTTTGCTCCCCGGTACAACAGAAAGACAAATTCTGAGTAATTCCTATGGAGTACAGGCTCAACTCGACCTCAGTTCAAAGTTCAGTATCCGGGGTTGGGGTAGTTATACTGATGTTGATTTTAACGGTGGAGGTGATGCAGAAATCTGGAATTATGCGGTAGCATTAGTATTCCCCGACTTGGGTAAAAAAGGTGGCTTAGCGGCAATTGTAGCTGGTGCGGAACCCTATGCAGGGGATATTTCTCCCCGACCTGCTGATTTTACAAATGATACACCTATCCATATTGAAGCATTGTACCGATATCCGATAAACAACAATATCTCAATTACACCCGGTATCATTTGGTTAAAATCTCCCAATCAAAACGACAATAACAATGATGTCTTTATTGGTGCATTGAGAACTACCTTTACTTTTTAATATTGGGAATTGGGTATGGGACAATAGGCATAACAATAAAAGAATTATTTGATATGTGTCCATGCAGCTTGTGGCAAGTAATAATTGATAATTGAAAGCCGATAATTAATAATGTTGTCATGGAATACTTGCACACAATGGTTCGGGTTAGCGATTTAGATGCATCGCTAGACTTTTATTGCAATAAGCTGGGATTAGTTGAAGTAAAGAGAAAAGAAAGCGAAAAAGGACGTTTTACCTTAGTCTTTCTCGCTGCACCACAAGATATAGACAAAGTAAAAGAATCAACATCCCCTTTAGTTGAACTTACTTATAATTGGGACTCCGAAGACTATCAAGGTGGACGTAATTTCGGACACCTTGCTTATCGAGTTGATGACATTTACGAAACCTGCAATCGCCTTAAATCCGGCGGTGTTACCATCAACCGTCCCCCACGAGATGGACACATGGCTTTTGTGCGATCGCCAGATGGTATTTCAATTGAATTGCTACAAAAAGGAGACGCACTACCACCGCAGGAACCTTGGGTTTCTATGGAAAATACCGGAAGCTGGTAGAAGAGGATGGGGAGGTGGGGAGG
>NZ_JADEWL010000216.1 GCF_015207665.1 Plectonema cf. radiosum LEGE 06105 | reverse complement strand
ATCTAGAACTACGCAACATTACCTTTGGCTACAATCGCACTGCACCGCCTTTAATTGAAAATTTTAGTCTTTCACTTAAACCGGGACAAAGAGTAGCTTTGGTGGGCGGTAGCGGTTCCGGAAAATCAACAATTGCTAAGCTGGTGGCTGGCTTACATAAACCTTGGTCTGGGGAAATATATTTCGATGGACAATTGCACATTCCCCATCAAGTGTTGGTAAATTCAGTTGCGACTATCGAACAAGATATTACCCTATTTGCTGGTAGCGTCCGCGATAACTTAACATTATGGGATACGACCATACCCGATAGTAATTTAATACAAGCTTGCCGCGATGCTGCGGTGCATGAAACTGTGCGATCGCTCCCCGGTGGATATAATGCAAACTTGTTGGAAGGTGCCACAAATTTGAGTGGTGGACAGCGACAGCGTTTAGAAATTGCCCGTGCTTTAGTTAATAATCCGGCAATTTTGTTGATGGATGAAGCTACAAGTGCCTTAGATACAGAGACAGAAAAAATTATCGATCAAAATCTGCGGTTGCGGGGTTGTACTTGCTTGATAGTTGCCCATCGCTTGAGTACAATTCGCGATTGCGATGAAATTATTGTTCTCAATCGGGGTAAGATTGTCCAACGCGGCACTCACGACGAATTGCGGCAAGTTGAAGGCTTTTATTTAGAATTAATTAAAAGCGAAGGTGCAACTTTAGAATGATTTAGCATAGCTAATAAACTATATTTATTCGCATTTTGTATTAAACGGGAAATCATTGTAGAGACGTAGCACTGCTACGTCTCCAGCAATGTGAAATCATCACTTCATATTTTGAATGAAGCAATGCCTAATTTTACTTTAATCGAATAATAGATTAAAAATTATTGCATAAGTTGTGCCTAGTCAGAAATACTGATATATGTAGCTAATAGAGCGCATTTGCATCTCCATGAATAATAAACAAACTTTTCTTCCGCTTTTATTATCCAGTTTTGTAGCACTTCCAACACCAGCAATAGCTCAAATTACCCCTGATAATACGTTAGGTGCAGAAAATTCTCGTCTCACACCTAATGTTTTAATTAACGGTGCAAATGCAGATAAAATTGAAGGTGGCGCTCAACGAGGGAGCAACCTTTTTCATAGTTTCAGTCAGTTTAATATAGATGATGGGCAAAGAGTGTATTTTGGCAACCCGAATGGAGTGGAAAATATACTAACGCGGGTGACAGGTGGGAATGCATCGAATATTTTCGGAACCTTGGGTGTTGATGGGGCTGCGAATTTATTTTTAATTAATCCCAACGGTATTTTATTGGGGCAGAATGCTAGTTTGGATATACGCGGCTCGTTTGTGGGGACAACTGCGAACGCGGTGCAATTTGGCAATCAAGATTTTAGCGCTACAAATCCTCAAGCACCACCATTATTGACTGTTCAGCCTTCGGGATTGTTATTTAATCAGATTAATCAAAATGCCGCGATTCAAAATAACTCAATTGCACCCGCAGGAACAGATCCAGCAGGTTTTGACGTATTTGGGTTGCGTGTTTCTGATGGTAAGAGTTTGCTGCTGGTGGGTGGTAATGTCAACATGGATGGGGGGCAATTAAATGCTTATGGTGGGAGGGTTGAGTTGGGAGGATTGGCAGCACCTGGAAGTATAAATCTTCTCTTTGATGGAGATAATTTGAAATTGAGATTTCCTGAAAATGTGACTCGTGCAGATGTATTGCTGACTAATCAAGCGTATGTATATGTAGAAGCGAATGGTGGTGGTGATATTGCAATTAATGCCCGCAATATAGGAATCTTGCAAGGAAGTCAGCTTTCGGCTGGTATTGGACAAGGTTTGGGGACACCTGAAACTGTTGCAGGAGATATTACGCTGAATGCTACTGGGGAAATTAAAGTTGCAGGTGCTGAAAGTAGAGTTGGAAATATTGTCAGCTTTGATTCACAAGGCAATGGAGGTAATATTACCATAAATTCTGGTTCTTTCTTATTACGAGATGACGCTCGACTTAGAGCCTCAACTTATGGAAAAGGAGATGCGGGGAATGTTCAGGTGACAGCAACAGATGCTGTTTCGCTTGCAGTTAATGCTCTCATTCTCAGCACGGTGGAAGCAGGAGGTATGGGTAACAGTGGCAATATTGATATTAATGCTGCAACTTTAACACTACTAGATGGCGCTCAACTGATAACTATTACTCGTGAAGCATCTGATACCCAACCACCAGGTAAAGGAGATGCAGGTGATATTAATCTTCAAGTTTCTGGTGTTGTGGATATTGCTGGTGAAAGAGATACATTTCCCACTGGGCTTTTCAGTGAGGTGCAAACAGGTACACAAGGCAATGGGGGAAATATTACCATTGATGCAGGCTCTTTCCAACTGCGAGATGGCGCTCAACTTTCTGCCTCAGTGGAAGCAGGAGGTGTGGGTAAGGGTGGTAATATCGACATCAATGCTGCCTCTCTCTCACTAAGCGGTGGCGCTCAAATGTATACAGTTACTAGTGGACAAGGAAATGCAGGTTTTATAAAAATTAATGTTTCAGACTTAATGTCTTTGGATGGTAGTAATGGCATTTTTGGTAGTGGAGTTTTCAGCAGTGTTGAGGATTTGGGTACAGGGAAAAGTGGAAATATTAATATTCAAACAAAAATGCTTTCAGTGACTAATGCTGCTGCAATAGTAGCAAGTGCGAGAGGGAAAGGGGATGCTGGAAGTATTCAAATTAATGCTTCAGACTCGATTAATATTTCTGGAAATAACTTAGATACTGGATACTCTAGTGGAATATTTGCGTTTACACTACCTAAATCAACAGGTCAAGGTGGCAGCATTAAAATAGATACCAGTAATCTGCGTCTTTCAGAAGGTGGAGTTTTAGATGTACGTACTAGAAACGAGCGCCAAGGGGGTAGTATTGCAGTCAATGCTGATACAGTTGAGCTTCTCAATGGTGGAGGAATTTTGAGTACCACATCTGGTAGCGGTTCTGCTGGTAGGATAAACGTTAATGCGCGAGAAAAATTGATTATTGATGGATTTGATCGCACTTTCAATGATCGAATCATCAAAGTAGGAGAAGAGCCTTTTTTTAACTACTTTATTAGTACTGATTCTGCTAGTAGTATTTTAGTTCGTTCTGAGAGTCAAGGAGTTACAGGTGACATCGAAGTTAATTCACCAAGAATCACCCTCGATAACCAAGGTACGCTCAATGCCAACTCAGCATCCGGTAGCGGCGGCAACATCAACCTCACAAGCGATTTACTCCTCCTCCGTCGCGGGACTCAAATCTCCACCAACGCAGGTACAACCCAACAAGGGGGCGACGGTGGCAACATTGATATCAACTCAAAATTTATCGTCGCTTTCCCCCAAAAAAACAGCGATATTACTGCCAATGCTTTCTCTGGGAATGGTGGTAATATTAACATTCGCACTCAGGGTATTTTCGGTATTGAAGCCCGTCCGAAACCATCAGATCGAACAAATGACATCACCGCAAGTTCTGAATTAGGAGTCCAAGGACAAATCAACATCATTCAACCGGATGTCCAACCCACAGAAGCAGTAATTGAACTACCAGACCAAATTGTTGATGCTAGCGATCAAATTGGTCAAAATTGCCCTAGAGGTCGTAACGCTAAGCGTTTGGGTGAGTTTGTTGTCAGCGGACGCGGTAGTTTACCACCCAATTCTCTGCAACCTTTAAATGGTACAACTACTATTGCACCGCTGGCAACTTTGGATGGGGATTTACCCAACACATCCTCAGCACCGATCGCAATACCTTCTCCCCCCACACAAATCATCGAGGCACAAGGCTGGCTGAAAACTCCTGATGGTAAAATTATGTTGGTTGCTTCTGCACCCACAGCTACGCCATCTAGCTCTACTGCGTCGGTTTGTCCTGTGTCTAGATAGTAGAATTGTTAACGGTGCCGTTAATCAAAATATGAAATGATGATTTCACGTTGATCGAGACGTAGCAGTGCGGAGATATCTACAAGGGTTTCGCGTGTAAGACAAAATTATGGGAACTAGCCAGTTATTTCTCTCCCCCAGAATTGGCTACGGTGTACGTATAAGTACTGTCCATATAGGTTTCAAGGATTTTAACCGCGTTAAATCGTCATTGTGAGGAGGAACGACGAAGCAATCACAGCACTTTGCGATTGCTTCGCTCCGCTCGCAATGACAGGACTTTGAAAGATTTAACTCATAGTTAAAAACCTAGTTCCAGGTAGGATTTTAGGACTTCTGTGTACACCGTAGCCCAAAATTGGGGGCTGGGGGGCAAATCGTATTTTTAATCAGCAACGCCCAAAATTTAGGTAGATATAATTCGCTGCATATCTTCACCCTAGCTAGAAATAGTAGTTTACAGAACTACTGTAATATTCAATCATGCTAGTAGAAAGCGATCGCAGTCTTAACGCATTTGGTGAATCATATTCTTTCAAAAGCAATGAGCCTTTGTTGCTCGATAACCCGGAAATCGTTTGGCTGATTCAATCTGGTACTTTAGCACTTTTTGCTATCAATGTTGAGCATGGTGTCCCCAAGGGGAAGCGACGTTATTTATTTAGCGTCAAAGCTGGTGAGGCGATGTTTTCGGCAATGCTAACGGAGTCGGGACAGCAAATTTTGGCGATCGCTCTCGAAGAAACTCAACTTGTACGAGTTACCAAAAATGAGTTTTGCTCGATTACTCCAGAAACTGCGATTAATCAAATCGAACGCTGGGTAAATCTTCTCAGTTCAACAGTATCAGAATTTACTTTACAAATATTACCTACTCCAGTTCAAGCTCCAGGATGCGCGGTTTTAGGCAGTAAGGAAGTGTTTCAACCGCCACAGGATGTTGTGGTGTGGGTAAAAGTTTTGCAAGGTCAAGCTAACTTGTTAGGATTGGATGAATTAAAACTCACGTCTAATACAGGAAGAATTCCGCTGTTGGCAGACTTATGGTTGCAGGCGCAAGATATCCTCGAAATTGACTCGGTAAATACAGATATATTAGATGTTAACACTTTACTAACAGGTTTAAATTGCCTGCAAACTTTTGTAATCCAAGCAATTGGGCAACTCGAACAACTAGCAGTTAAGGTAGAATTAGGACGTTTACAACAACGGGAACAACTAAATAATGTGGCGATCACCAACACCTTAGATAATTTTGCGAATATATTCGATGTCCAAACCAACGAACCCATCAAACAACCGCTGAATCAGGAAGAAGCGCTACTATTTGCAGCAGGTGCAGTAGGAAGATTTTTGGATATTACGATCGATCCCCCTGGCAATTCGGAAGATTTACGACGGTTCCGCGAGCCTATAGAAGCAATCGCTCGCGCTTCCCGCATCCGGATGCGTCGGATTACGTTACGAGATAAATGGTGGCAGCAAGATAGCGGTCCGCTACTAACTTATACTTTAGAAGACCGTCGTCCAATAGCTATAATCCCCATATCTGATACTCGTTACCAAATTATCGATCCGCTGCAACAAACGCGCTGTGTATGCAATGAAAAAATTGCTGCAACGCTATCTTGTACTGCTTACACATTCTATCGTCCGTTACCAACAAATCTGAAAATACTCAGCTTGCTGGGGTTCGCATTGCGCGGACATTCCAAGGAACTTTTCACCCTACTGTTTGCGGGGATTGCTACTACTTTACTAGGGATGATTACCCCCCAGGCGATCGCCATCCTGATCGATAATGCTATCCCAGATGCAGACAGAGCGCTGTTATTGCAGCTAGCATTAGGATTATTTGTTGCAACTTTAGCGCAGACTTTATTCCAACTAACTCAAGGAGTGGCAATTATGCGCTTGGAAACATTTGCCGACACTTCTACTCAAGCTGCGGTGTGGGATCGACTCTTAAATCTTAAACCATCATTTTTTCGCGGTTATGCAATGGGCGATCTGAGCGCTCGCGTTTCGGTGATCAGTCAAATTCGCGGTAAATTGAGTAACACGTTGTTGAAAAGTTTCTTTTCTAGCGTTTTTTCATTGCTCAACTTAGGATTACTCTTTTACTACAGCATTCCCCTAGCCTTAATCGCCACATTTGTTGCTTTAATTAACGTTGCAGTTACAATTATTTCTGGTGTACTAACCCTACGCAAAGTACGGCCTTTACTCAGCCTGCAAGGACAACTTTTTGGCATCATGGTGCAAATTATCGGTGGTGTGAGCAAATTTCGCACTGCTGGAGCCGAACCGAGAGCATTTGCTTACTGGGGAAAACAATATCATCATCAATTGCACTTAACTCTAGAGTCGCAAAAGATCGAAGATAATCTTGTAGTGGTCAACAATTTACTTTCCGCATTAACCCCAGCGGTGATTTTTGCATTTGCGACAAATTTGTTACAAGGGAATGGTATTTCCACAGGCACTTTCTTAGCGTTCAATATGGCATTTGGGACTTTTATTAGTGGTACAACTAGCTTGAGCAGTACGGTTGTAGATATCTTAGAAGTCTTACCGTTGTGGGAACGCGCTCAACCAATTCTCCAAGCTATCCCGGAAGTGGATAGTAGTAAAAGTGACCCCGGTCGCTTGTCGGGAAGAGTGGAAATCAAAAATGTGATCTTCCGCTATCGCAATGACGGACAGCTGACACTCGACGATGTAAGTTTGCGAGCCGAGCCAGGAGAATTTATCGCTCTTGTGGGTCCTTCTGGCAGCGGTAAATCCACGTTATTGCGATTATTATTGGGCTTTGACACCCCCGAATCTGGTAGTATTTATTATGATGGACAAGAACTTGCCGGGTTAGATGTGAATGCAGTCCGCCGTCAGTTGGGGGTGGTTTTACAAGGTAGTCGGTTGATGTCGGCATCTATCTGGGAAAATATTTCTAGTAATACGGTTCTGACAATGGATGAAGCTTGGTCAGCTGCAAAAATGGCAGGTTTAGCCGACGATATCGCCGCAATGCCGATGGGAATGCATACAGTAGTTAGTGAAGGTGGGACTAATCTTTCCGGGGGACAGCGACAGCGGTTATTGATTGCGCGGGCTTTGGCTTTACGCCCCCGGATTTTGCTTTTTGATGAAGCTACCAGTGCTTTAGATAATCGTACCCAAGCTATAGTTAGTGAAAGTTTGGAGCAGTTGAATGTAACTCGGATCGTTGTAGCCCACCGACTCAGCACCATTCGTAATGCCGATCGCATTTACGTTTTGCAAAATGGACGCTTGGTGCAACAGGGTAATTTTGACCAACTTCGCGATCGAGAAGGATTGTTTAGTCAATCGATCGGGCGACAGCGGGTATAATTACTTTCTTCTCGGTCTTACGATTACGGATTAAAAAAAACCTTACTAGACGCAGAGAGCGCAGAGGAAAGATGTAAAGAGATAAGTGAAATTGGGGAAGGTTAAACGAGTAGTTATACCATTTCTTTATAAAGATGCGCCGAATGTAGCCCACGCAGGTGGGCTTTGTTTGGGTAGCCCCACTCTTCCAGAGTGAGGGTGATTTAGCGCAGCCTCATAAAGAATTGATATTAAGTGTTATTAAATTGGATCTAGTTTACCTATGCCCAATTCTCTGAGCTTCAGTTTTACGCTTTCCCACTCAACCCCACAGTAGTAATATTTTTTATCTAATATATTGGCGATATAGTAACCATTTTTGGCACCGTTAATTCTCCGTAGTTCTGCTGCAATTTTTTCCATTGAAGTATCGAATAAAGCAAACAAGTCTTCCATATCAAGATCGGGTGCGTTAAAAAAATTTACAAATGGCTCACCTTCCTTAAACGCCCAGATTTTGCCCCGACGCTCGATAATTCGGTAGTAAATGGGACGAACGATTGTATCTGTATTTAGCATAAATATTTGTTTAAAATAAAATTAGAAAGGAAGTAGCCCCTAGCGGCTAACTAGGGACTACAGGCTTAATTAGTTGACATCATCAGTTGATTTGTCTTGCGGTTCGTCCGCAATATCATCCAAATCTCTGATGACATCTTCCGAATCAACAAGATATTTTTCTCCAGAGACTTTATCGTCTTTTTCCCACTTATCGAGAATTAGACGAATAAAGACTTTGACCGGGATTAAACTCAATGAGGTTGTCACCAACCCCATTGGTCTCCAGAACGTAGCGTGAAACTTTCGCTTCACTACGCTCCTCGTCAAGTGCCTTTAACTAAGAGCATCGACCTTTATAGCGCATCGTCTAT
>NZ_JADEWL010000032.1 GCF_015207665.1 Plectonema cf. radiosum LEGE 06105 | reverse complement strand
CTTGTCCCCTTGTCTCCCTGTCCCCTTGTCTCCCTGTCCCCTTGTCCCTCATAAACCGGGGCTAAAATACCACAAGCCCAATAACCAGTATCTAAACCCGTTATTTCAGCTAATTTTCTCGTCCAATCTGGATATAAATATAGGGAACGATTACATAATTCCAGCATAGCCCGATGGGAAATTCGTTCGGCAGAAGGTGCCAACATTCCCGCTGCGGCTGTTGCTGCTGCTGCTTTGTGATTTCGGCTTATCGCGGTGACTTTTGCACCGCGTAGTTTGAGCTCAATGGCTGTTGCTAAGCCGATAACACCGCCACCAATAATTAAAATGTCACTAGTCATTAGTCAGCCGGTCATTAGTCGTTAGTTATTATTAACTAGTAACAAATAACTACTAACTTATATCTTATAACTCCCAACTGATAATCGACTGCTAAGAACCAGCATTTTTTACCATAAAGCCCGAATTGGTGCGTTATTGCCAGATGTACTTCTTCTTTGACCTACACTAGTTGATGGTGTAGTAGATTCTGTTGTACTACCTTGAGCGGTTGTTGTGGGCGCACTCCGAACAGTTCTTGGGTTATTGTTATTATTTTGGGCAACGCTGCTTTCTCCTGAAGACCCAGTGGCAGTACTATTAACATTAATATTCGCTGGAAGAACTTGGGATTCTCTTCTCCTTGCCGGAACTTCAGCATTGCGTCCGTCCATAGGAAAATTGATCCCCAACAATGTACCTAGCAAAATCGCCAAGCCTCCTGCCATCAAAATTAACGGTGTCCATCTACCCATTTTTGTTTTATCTCCTTTTCAAACTGAATGGTATCTTTTCTAACTTTCGATATTTCCATTTTCTTACTTAAAACTAAAGCTTTGACTTTTGTCAAAAACTATTCAGCGAAGTAAATGGAAAATGTGCGTCTTTTCGCATTTGAACAATATAACGGTTGTATCGGTAGACTTACCAATATTACTAACAGCTAATCGTTAATTACTGTATTCACTGTTCTTATAAAGGTCAATGGCATTTTGTTGCAAAACAAATAATAAAAATATCAGCTTGTGCCTGGGAACAGCAACGCCGGAATTGCATATATAATCATAAAAAAATCTCGGTAGTTTGGAAACTCAGTCTTTTTAAAGCTGAGAGGAAAAACGCCGTGTGTGGTTTTAACCACTTTGTTCCATTACTGCCTTGGAGTTGTTTGATTCGGTGTACTTTTGTAATGTACTTTCAACAGGACAATTACTGTTTCAAACCTTACAACCCTGTACACATAATGGTTTTGCTCCGAGGAGCCTCCCTTTCGGGGTGATGTTAGCTTCGACAATGTTACTGGTCCGTACTTTTCAAACAACACTTCCTTAACCCTATAAAGATGTTTAATTGTTTGATTCTAGAGCAGTAGACTAGCTTCGCATCCACTGGTAGGTCTTTAACTCTTGCCAGTAACGTAGGAATTTAATCCTTAGTCTGGTCAACTAATGTCTAAATCTATAAGCTAGAAGCGAGCGTATCTTTAGACCTGGGTTGTTGACTGTCTTAGGTTGAGCTTAAAAAACAGGCATCTTTCATTACCAAACTGGCTTTTTATTCTTATACATTCACATATTGCCTTCTCTGGTTGTTGTTCTACTCTTCTATAATTATGACCGTAAATTCCTCACATCAACTTTGGATATACGATACCACGCTACGAGATGGTACTCAGCGTGAAGGTTTATCAGTTTCCCTGGAAGATAAATTACGTATCGCTAGGAGATTAGATGAACTGGGAATTCCTTTTATTGAAGGTGGTTGGCCCGGAGCTAACCCTAAAGACGTAGAGCTTTTTTGGCAGTTGAAAGAACAACCACTCAAGCAAGCCCAAATTGTTCCCTTTTGTTCGACTCGAAGACCCAATAAACAAGCAAGTTGCGAACCAATGCTGCAAGCTATTCTTGCTGCGGGTACTAATTGGGTAACTATTTTTGGTAAGTCCTGGGATTTACACGTCACCGAAGGTATTAAAACCAGTTTAGCAGAAAATTTAGAAATGATTCGCGATACGATTACGTATCTTCACGGGCATGGTCGTCGTGTTATATACGATGCTGAACACTGGTTTGATGGTTACAAGCACAATCGAGATTATGCTCTACAAACTTTAAAGACTGCTGTCGCTGCCGGTGCGGAATGGTTAGTTTTATGCGATACAAATGGTGGTACTTTACCTCACGAAATTTCACAAATTGTTACCGATGTCAAGAAAAACTTTCCCGAACATATTCAACTAGGAATTCATACTCACAATGATTCGGATACGGCGATCGCCAATGCTCTGGCTGGAGTAATGGCGGGGGTAACAATGGTACAAGGTACAATTAATGGCTATGGGGAACGCTGCGGTAATGCCAATCTTTGTTCTTTAATTCCAAATTTACAGTTAAAGCTGGGGTACAAGTGCATTTCTCCCGATCGGCTATCGAATCTCGCACAAACCAGCCATTTTGTCAGTGAAGTAGTTAACCTGGCTTCTGACGAACACGCTCCTTTTGTGGGACGTTCGGCTTTTGCTCACAAAGGTGGTATTCATGTATCAGCAGTACAAAGAAATCCCCTCACCTACGAACACATCGAACCGGAAAAAGTCGGAAATTCTCGTCGTATAGTAATTTCCGAACAAGCAGGAATCAGCAATGTTTTAGCTAAAGCCAGTGGATTTGGGATCAAACTTGAGAAAAATCATCCAGCAACGCGGCAAATATTACAGCGTCTCAAAGAATTAGAAAGTCAAGGATATCAGTTTGAAGCAGCCGAAGCTAGTTTTGAATTGTTGATGCGTTCCGTTTTACAAACTCGTCCCTCTTTTTTCCAAGTTAAAGGTTTTCAAATTCATTGCGATTTAGGTTCATCTTTGGAAACAACCAAAGCCCTCGCAACAGTTAAAGTCGCAGTCATTGGTGAAGATATTTGGGAAGCAGCCGAAGGTAACGGACCAGTTGCAGCAATGGACGCGGCTTTACGCAAAGCTTTAGTCAAATTTTATCCGCAAATCAATACATTTGAACTTACAGATTATAAAGTCAGGATTCTCAACGGACATAGCGGCACCTCAGCCACAACCCGCGCAATGGTTGAAATCGGCAACGGACAGCAGCGCTGGACAACCATAGGAGTTTCTAACAATATATTAGAAGCTTCTTATCAAGCAGTAGTACAAGGATTGGAATACGGTTTAATGAAACACTCGCAATTAAATGGTTAGTTGATGGTGGTTAGTTGATGGTGGTTGGTGGTTGGTGGTTAGTTGATGGTGGTTAGTTGATGGTGGTTGGTGGTTAGTTGATAGTTATTATTCATTTTCCCCGATCTCCCCCGAACCCCCAAACCCTGTTCACAATTACCAATTACCCATTACCAATTACCAATTACCCATTACCAATTACCAATTACCAATTACCAGTTACCAATTACCAAATTTCAGGCAAAATATTAAAAACACTCTCACACCTAATTTATGATTGGCTTAGCAGGCTTAAAACCGATTATTTGCTTAATTGGGGTATTATTTCTCCCAATTTTTAGGATTGAGGATTTAAGCTAAACTTTCCCAAGCTTGGGCTACGACTTGGCTTAGCCAACGACGTTGCTGTTTATCAAGTACGGCATCTTCTGCTAAAAGTTGTGAAGTCAATTCTTCTAATGATTGACCTTGAGAACGGACTAATTTTATTACGCCTGCGATGGCAACAGCAACTAGTTCTTCGTTAACTGGCTGCTGTCTCATCGCAAAGATTTGTTGGGGGTTATCTGGGATGGGATAATTCATGGCGTGTGTGTGAATAATTAAAGGAACAAAAAAAACTTGCGAACTCTTAAACTTTCTTTACAGAATATTTATTCAACTGATAGGGCGGAGTTTACCGCGATTTACAACTTTCTTAAATCTGTCTTAATGAGTAGATTTTGGGTATATTGCCACCAAAAATGAAAGAAATTATTTATTTAGAAATCCCAACTCCAGACACAGCAGGGGTAAGAGACTGGTTGCAAAATTCCTTTGAGCCGGGAACTTGTGACAAGATATTAACGTCTGATGGCATTCGCTTGAAGTCGTCTGATACTACATCTGTTGTTTCAGATATTACGGAAAAGTTACCAAACGAATTATCTGTATTTGTGTGGAATGTGCAGCGAACCACGTATTTAAAGGTGTTTCGATGGGGGGATAAATTTCCCCAAGAGATACAAATTTTACGAAAGCTCACGGAGCAGCTACGCGATCGCTTTCCTCATAATTATCCTGAACCACCAGCAATTGATTTGTCCAAACAATCAATTTTTGCAGCGCTAGCTGCTCATTATCCCCTTACCGTTAAGTATTTCCAGAAAATGCCTAACGGAGAATACGATTTAAACCGTGCCTACTGGTGGGAACAACGTTGGCGCGAAGGTGTAAGAAATCCCCAGCAGCCAAAGCAAGTTATATTTTCGCACCATGAAGCGGCTACAAGCGGATTTCCCTTGTCCTCTTCTAGTTACGACCTAATCTATATCGGCGGTGCTTTAGGGGTGATTCATGCGGCATTAATGGCTAAATTAGGCTATAAAGTACTGTTGGTGGAACGCTTACCTTTTGGCAAGATGAATCGGGAATGGAATATTTCCCGCTCGGAAATTCAAAATTTGGTAAATTTGGGTTTGCTGACTGCTGCTGAAGTAGAATCAATTATTGCCCGCGAGTATAAAGACGGATTTAATAAATTTTTTGATGCTTATATTCCCGATCAACTCAAATCGCCGATTCTTCACACACCAACCGTACTAAATATAGCTTTAGATTCAGAAAAATTACTGGCTTTATGTGGCGATAAACTGCGATCGGCAGGTGGTGAAATTTGGGATGAAACGGAGTTTATCAAAGCAGATATTGATGCATCTCAAGTTGTTTTGACACTCAAGGATTTATCATCACAAAGTCAACATCTTGTGAGTGGCAGATTGCTGGTAGATGCCATGGGAACAGCGTCACCGATTGCATGGCAACTCAACCCCAAACGGGCTTTTGACAGCGTATGTCCGACAGTCGGAGCAGTCGTCGAAAGTGGATTTGAACCCCAAGTTTGGGATTCTCAATACGGTGATGTTCTCAACAGTCACGGGGATATTTCACGGGGAAGACAGTTGATTTGGGAATTATTCCCTGGAGAAAACAAAGAACTGACAATTTACTTATTTCATTATCATCAAGTAAACCCTGAAAATCCTGGCTCCTTAATGGAAATGTACGAAGACTTTTTCACCATTTTGCCAGAATATCGCCGCTGCGACATCGATAAACTAGTGTGGAAGAAACCTACGTTTGGATATATACCCGGACATTTCAGTGTTGGTAGTCGCGATCGCACTGTTGCTGTTAATCGTTTAATCGCGATCGGTGATGCTGCATCGCTTCAATCTCCCCTAGTGTTTACCGGCTTCGGTTCCTTAGTACGCAATCTCGGCAGGTTAACGGAACTTTTAGATACTGCGCTCAAGCATGATTTACTATCTGCCAGACATTTAAATCAAATTCGCGCTTTTCAAAGTAACATTGCCGTAACTTGGATGTTTTCCAAAGGTATGATGGTTCCTACCGGAAAATTTATCCCACCAGAGCGCATCAATGCTATGCTAAATAACTTCTTTGGGTTATTGGCAGATGAACCATTAGAAGTAGCGGATAACTTTATCAAAGATAGATTCGATTTATCAACTTTTAACCGACTCGCATTGAAAGCAGCTAAGAAAAATCCCGCATTGCTGCTGTGGATTTGGCAACTTGCAGGAGCAAAAGATTTACTGAGATGGGTTGGTAACTATGTTGACTTTGCCCGTCACAGCATAGTTAGTGCTGTATTTGGTAGATGGTTTGAGGGATTTATCCGCTCAATACAGCCAAAGTTAGAATCTCGCTTTCCAGGGTTATGGTTACGACTTTTGGCTATAAATTATGCACTTAGCGCGGGTAAACCACTTCCCCAAAACCAAAATTATCAATTAACAGTTGAAAGCAATCAGGTAATGGGTAATGGGTAATGGGTAATGGGTAATGGGTAATGGGGTATAGCTCATGGAGTTCAGATACAAGTATAATACTCCCCATCTCCCCCATCTCCCAATTATTCATGAGTGTCCTTTTTTTCGGTAAATTTGGGCAATTCTACGGATGACAATGATTTTCGTCCTTTAGGTGGACGTTTGGGATAAATCAATGGGGAAGGAGAATTAGTATGATACTCATCATTGTTGATGAACTCGAAAGATGCGGCATTTTCGGATAAGTCAAAAGCTGGAAAATGAGAAATTTCTTCCCAATAATCTTGAGTTTCGCTGTCACTATTCTCATTCATCTTCATCGATGAGGTAAAACTTATCGTCTGCTCGTTGTTTGTAGAATAATTTTGATTGGTTTCAAGATTATTTATGAGATTATTATCATCGTTATTTGTTCCACGGGGTTCGATAACAGCTTTCCAATTAGGGATTATGGCGGATGAGTTTTCTACATCTTCTTTTGGGGGAGATTTTTGCAATCCAGATTCCGTTTGAGAAAAAAATGTTTGGATAACGCTATCTAACTTTTCTTCTAATTCCGATGAATCTGAGGGGGAAACTATTTGCTGTTCGGTTGTTTTCTCGGCTGCTGCATCATTTGCTAAATCTTCTTTTGGCACTATATCTGGATTAGCTGAAAATTCCCAAGTAGAAGATTCTTCTGGAATTGAATTTTCACTATCATTAGCTGCGGATGTTGTCAGAATTTCTTGCCAAAGGTCATTTTGTATTTCGTATGATTCCGGCGGAGCCGACCAAGGTTGAATTGATTGTATACTCTTTATGGTTTGAATTTGCTTAAATTTACTTAATTTTGAATTAATTGTTGTATCGGAAAAACTACTGTCGGTATCATCAAGGGTATCGTAACCAGGAATTGTTGTTTCTAGACTTTTTTCCAAAGCAGCTTTAAATTGTAAAGTTTGACGCTGTTGACGTTTGAGTCTAGTACGCAACTCCCGACAATCATTTTCTGACTGGGATAAAAGCTGAGATTGTTCGTTGTATTTCGTCTGTATCAAGGCAGATTCGCGTTCAATCTGAGCAAGACGTTGTTGGTTGAGTTCGATCTGTCCTTTATAAGACTCAGCCAAACTTTCTTGACGTTGAGCATTTTTTAGGGTATTTTCTAACTGCTCGAACAAAGATTGTATTTGTGCTTGAGCAGCATTTAATTCTTGACTTTGCTGTTTAAACATTGATTCTGCAACGGTTGAACGCTTTTTTTGTCGTTGCAAAGCTGCTTGCGACTCACCCAAAGCCGTGGTTAGTTCTTCCACTTGCTCGTAGAGTTGATTGTTCGCAGAACGTAATTCTTCATTCAATTGCAGCAGTTTGTCAAATTCTGCATTTACCATCGCTTGTTGTTGAGCGTTGGGTTCAGCAACCCAGTCATCCTTTAGAGGGTGTTCTGAGTTGGTTTCTTGATCAAATTGAGGTGACTGACTCAATTGAGAATCAATAATTATTTCTACTGCTGTATCAATATCTTCTGAGGAACTCGCAGTTTGATTTAGCGACGCTTGCTCAGAGGCTGGTGCTAATAACAATACTTCAATTGCTTTATTTTCACCAGCTAAAATCCCATGAAAAGGATTAGCAGCTCTTTCAGACGATTGCAGCGAATCAACAGAATTTAATTTTTCAATATAAGCCCCATCATCTGGGGTTTGGGTTTCATGCATTACTCTTCACCCACCAGCTTCGATTAAAAGCAGACACTACGGTATAATTATTCATTTATGTATGCTGTCTTAACAAAATCTTCCCTTTAAGGCAAGAGATACTTTCCCCGATATAAGTTATTCAGTAACAGTAATTTGTCGTTTTTCCGGGTTTCAGCGCAAAAAATACCATTTGAAAAAATTTAATAAACTCCATACAACCCCAAGCAATTTTACACGACAGCGATTTTTAATGAATTCACCCTCCCGAAGATACAGCACTAACAGCAGTTTCTGATCGGAACCCACGAGAGTAGCTGTTAAGACCGCGCGCTGTCTCCTAATGTAGCAAATGACTCCCCCCTCTCAGCAAGTAATAATCGTAACAAGGAAAGATTTGGTGGGATGGGGGATAGGCAAGAGGTAAGAGGTAAAAGGCAAGAGGCAACTGATAACTGTTAACTGTTAACTGTTAACTGTTAACTGATTCAAGGAAGCCAGCGGGGATGAAAACCGATTAAAGGAAGTTCTTCTGGTTGTGCATTAACATTATTCTCGCCAACGGGTAATAAGGGCATTAACCATAAGCTGCTTGTACTAATTTCCTGTCCGTCTTGTGTTTTTAAAACTTTGCCTCGTACTGAACTACTGGTATCTGTGATTGATACTACTTGGTCGAATAATAACCCCAAACCATCGGCAGATAAACTCATTTGTAATTCTCGTTTGTCGGGAGGCAATACTAATAATGGCTTCTGCTGTCCGGTTTTCAGATTAATTGCTACCAAGTATGGTTGTTCTTCATAGCTTTCTCCCGGTAATAACTGGGTTAACAAACAATAAAGATTAGGTGAAGCTGGGTCAAATTCGCATTTAATAATGGAACCTGTAGTTTTGATTAATTGTTTTTGGGTACCTTGATTGGTGACTAAAAACAAATCTCGCGTGTAATCGGTGTTGAATTTGACTAAAACCGCTTGAGAGCCATCTTTTGAAAAAGCTTGCAGTAAACCAAATTGTGGAAGAAAATCTAGGGGTTTGCTAGCGTCTGTTTGTATCGGTAATATGGCTGTTCCTTGACCTTGAGCAACTGCTACAGCTTGACTATCTGGAGTAATTAAAAAATCTCCTGCTGGTTGTTCGTTTTTAATGAGTTTGGGTTGATCTTGTTTTCCCTTATCCCCCATTGGGAAAAACCACAGTCCAAAATCACTCGGATTGTTTTTATGCGCTCTTTGTAAAACTATAGTTTTACCGTCAGGAGATAAGTCAAATTTGAGAATTTGATATTCTTTACTATCTAAAACTAAATCAACCTTAGCTGGTGGTTTTGTGTTTTGTTCTGTTTCTCCAGAAATACCCGTAGTGACTGTATATAGTTGAGCCGATAAAATATCTTGGTTATTTGCACTATGAGCAGAGAATAAAACTCTTTCTCCATCCGGAAATGCTTCAAAATCCAATACCACCAAGTCTTTAGGAGTGAGTAATGTTTTTTGTTCTTGGGTTAAGTTGTAGAGAACTAATCTTCCTGTTTCTTCTTTCTCAATACCAAGATAAAGGATAACGCGATCGCGAGAGCGAAAAGTACCTACAAATGGCTGGATAAATTTTTCTTCTCCCCTCGCAGCAGAAAATTTATCTTTAGCACCCTGTAATTCTACTGTATACCGTTCTCCATAGGGAGCTGGTGTCAAAAGCGTATAAGCCATTCTTCGTCCTGACCAGCTGATTTTTCCCGCTAAAGGTGGTTGGATTTTCAAATTTTTTTCTACGCTTTGAATGTCCATGGGACGGCTAAAATTAAGGTTAAAAGATATATCATCCGCTCCAATTTTGGAATTTTCCCAGCTAAAGTTGCGGACGCTTGGTTTAACCCCATCACCTTGCAATATGATCAATCCAATTAATACGGTTAACGCTAATATTAGCCCTAGAGCAACTCGGTCTAATGGTTGAATAAATGTCTTATTTGTTGTCATTGGTGGATAGTTGATAGTTGACAGGGGACAGTTGACAGTTGTTAAAATTACTACTAACTATGAACTACTATTTAATAACTGTAAGGATTTTTCGGACGAGAAATTGGTTTTACAGAATTAGAAATAACTGTTAATTGGCGTTTTCCAGAAAGAGTTTCTGTGGCCATTTTCCCTTCAATTTCTAGCCAACTATCTTTTTTAAATTGTTCTCTTGTTTGACCTTGTGGTAGTTTGATGGGTAAACCTACTGGATAAGCATCTGCGGCACAGCAAGTTAGCACGAATCTTGCTAAAAATAAATATTCATTACTTAAATCTGGTGGATATATGACAAATCCTGTCACCTTTGCTTTTTGTCCAGTATATGCATCAGGTTCGGGATAAACGCTTAGTGTTCGTGACCAATCTACTAAGGAACGTTCTTCAGGACGAATGGAAGCACGAAATGACTGGGGCTGAAGACGAGAATTTCCTGTTGATAAGTCGGTTACACCTTTTTGTAATGCTTTGTCGCTGGCAAAAACTGGGGGTGCAACAACAAAACCGACAATTGCTACTGCTATTAATAAAATACTGCCCAAACGAGGAGGTATTAAGTTCATGTGCTGAACGTTTGCAGCAACCCCAGGTCGTCGTAAAAGCTCTACTCCTTTGGCAATTCCAATAATTACTAATACGATACCGGCTACAACAACTAATGCGAAATAGTTGGGATGAATAAGTAAATACAATTCTTGGGTTAGCCAATATTTCAACATTAAAAATCCCCAGGCTACAATGGCGATTACATCTAGCCAAGGAAGTAAATTATTTAAGATTTTTGATCGGCGTTGTTTTCTTGAACTCATTGCTTGTTATTTATGGGTGTGAAGAGGCGAAGACTGTTGCGCTCGGAACATCAATGGGAACAAATTTACTCGAAAGCTACCCTAATATCGAAATGCTGTAAATAAATTACATTGGACTTTTTTAATACTCCATTAATTAATCAAAGCGATGAATATTTATTTTTTTAAATAAAATGTAGATTGATTATTAAGCAGAACAGAAACGCTAATTGTGCTGCTAGTGCAAACAGATAAAAAACTGCTTTTGGTTTAAAAATTGTTAGCATTAAACCAATACCTTTGAGGTCAATCATTGGACCAAAAACTAAAAATGCTAATAGCGAACCGCTAGTAAAAGCCGAAGCAAAAGATAAAGCAAAGAAGGAATCGACTGTGGAACAAATCGACACAACCGCAGCAAGTATGAGCATTGTAATTACGGAGCTAACTGGACCTGCACCCAAACTCAGAATCAAGTCGCGGGGTGCTAATACTTGAATCGCAGCGGCGATCGCACTTCCTAGAACGAGTATGGCACTCAATTCTCGTAATTCTTGTATTGTATTATCTACAACTAGTCGCATTTTATCGGCTAGAGGTTTAGTTGGTGCAGAAGTTGCGATCGCAGCGGACATCCCCATAGTTTCCATCCGCCTGGTTTGACCGAGTTTTCCACCGAGTAAATAAGTACCCGGTTTGAGCAAAGTTGGTATCGCTGTTTGTGTTTCTAAGCCAGAAAGTTGCAAAACTTCTTTAGGTTCGGCTTTTCGGGGTTGATTAAATTTTAAATAACGAGCAATTGTTGGTTGAACAATGGGGCTTAAGTCTTTTTGAAAGCTAAAAACGTAGCCAATAATTACAGCGATTAGTAAAGATAAGACTACCCTTAATACAACGATTTCTGGCTGATCGCGAAATGCAATCCATGTTGCCCAAATGACAATCGGGTTAATTGTCGGTGCTGCGAGCAAAAAACCAATTGCCATAGATGTCGGCGCTCCCTGCACTAATAATCGTCGCGCTACAGGTACGTTACCGCATTCGCACACTGGAAACAAAAAGCCGATCATACTACCAGCCAAAGCTCCAAGTAGGGGATTTTTGGGAGCTTTTTCCAGCAATGTACGCTCATCGACGAAAAATAGCAGCATACTAGAGAACAAAACTCCTAGCAATAAAAAAGGTATTGCCTCTACTAATAGGCTAAGGAATATGGTGAAACCATTGCTAAGTTGATTCATGAGTGTCGTTTATTTAAACGCTTTTCAAGCTGTGTTGAGTTTTGACGGATATGTCCTAGTTATTTTAGCGGAATCGCGATTGTACGCAGGTAAGTAGAGTAAACTATACATCATTTTTAGAGATTAATTGCGGTTATCTCATTTTCAATTTTCGTTACTCTTTTAACTACCACCGAAATAAATGTTTGTGCAATCCGAAACTAGAACAGCCTCCGAAGACTATGATTAAGCTTTGAACCCTCTACTGTATACATTGAGTTAAGTCTATAGGCAAGAAAATTCAATTAGTATTCGGAAAACTGCTCTTTGATCAGCAACAACTGATATGACGGTACCAGTTTTTGACTTCCATACTAAATCTCTAATACTTGACAATTAAGCGTTGATTTATACCTCCAGCCATAAAATCCGACTTGGTTATATCTAAAATACGCATTTTAAATAAAAATAGTTCCAATTTAATAGTTTAAGTTCTCAAGCACGGAATTACGATCTATCTATCTTTAGACTTACAATAATTTAACTTTATTTGATGTTATCTTCGACGCATTTTCATAAAACGTCAGTATTTTTGTCGTATTTGGTATCTAATAGTGACTTTTGCTTCTGACAAAATTTTCTTTTTCAAGGGTATTGTGTAACTTTTACAAAACTTTACAAAACTTTGATGGCGTTGAGCATCTTAAGAAGTTCTTTTTATACCTAGGGATAGAGTTTCGGATTGTAAGAACAGCAGTGAGGTCAAATTTAGCAGTAATCAGCGATAAATGAGGATTTTGTGAGTAATTTGGGATTTTTGCGGTTAATTCGTCTTGATGCTCCATTTTATTGATGCAGGTGGAAAGGGTTTTTATTGTTTAATTTATGATTTAATTTTTTATTTAATAAATATAAAAAAGGCAAAACCAAGTATTCATCCCTGAGATTTCAATCGTTAGGATGAAGACATTACGATTCATTTGAGTGATGATGTAAACAGTTGATTAAACAAAGAGTTTGGCAACAATTATTGATGATTTCAGGAAAATCCAAATATGTTTTGTAGATATAACTGAAAATCGAAAATAATTGCTGAGTGGTGGAGGAATTAAAGTATGAAAACTAATATGAAAACTAAAATAATTGCAGCGGCAGCAGCTTTAACTACAATGTTTTTAAGCGCTCCAGCTAAAGCCGAAGCACCTGTCTCTACACAGGTATTACGACAAGTATTACGATTAAGTCGAACAGGAGAATGTTTTGCTTGCGATTTAAGAGGTGCTAATCTCAGAGGCGCTCATTTAATTGGTGTTGATTTAAGAAACGCCAATTTAACAGGTGCAAATCTTGAAGAAGCTAATTTAGAAGGTGCTGATTTAACAGGTGCTGATTTGCAAGGTGCAAATTTATCTGGTGCTTTTATTAATAGTACGACATTGAATAAAGCTGATTTGACAAATGCGAATTTGAGTGATTCCCAACTTTATAGCGCTCAATTAGAAGACGCTACATTAATTGGTGCAAATTTGAGTGGTGCGGACATATTTGATACTTCAATTGGTGTTGGTGGAGAATCAGTAGAAGAAGAATAAAGTTTTAAATTACTACGAATAACATTTATGTAGAGACGTTGCAATGCAACGTCTTTTGGTTAAAAAAGAAGTCGGGTTTTTACAAAAATTATCTGTTGTTACAGATATTAAAGCTAAAAACTCGACTTCTATAGTTTACGAAATATAATTGTGTTTTATTCTCCGGTAATTGACAAACCCTCAACCCAAATACGGGGACAAACTCCTCCCGGAGTTAATTCTACTTCCTTCTCTACAAAAACAATTGATTTAAGAAGTTCTAGAAAATCACCAGCAACAGTTGCTGAATCAATACTGGTTTTTTCTCCTTTATTGATCAACCAACCATCAAAAGGTAAAGAAAATGAACCTTGTAAAGATTTAACTCCTGCATGAAGTGCTTGTAAATCATCAATTAAAACTACATTTTCAGCAGTTTCTAAACTGAATTGTTGTTCGGGTGCTGCACTCGCAAAAACGTGATAAAAATTAGGACTAACGGTAACTTTTGCCCCAATATTAGCATTACCCGTTGGTTTAGCATTCATCCGTTTGGCGGTACCCGCACTGTGGAGAAAATTTTTCAAAACTCCGTTTTCAATTAATGATACCTGACGAGTGGGTGTTCCTTCCCCATCGAAGGTTTCTGCACCAATATTTGCTGGATGTAGTGCATCATCGTATAACGAAAGCAAAGGAGAAGCAATTTGTTTACCCAAATCATCTGGAGTAGATAAACTTTGCTTGTCAAGAATACTTTGAGCGTTAAATAAGTTAGAAAAAGCACTCAGTAAACTTAAAAAAGCATCCGGAGAGAATACAACCATGTACTTGCCAGTGGGAATTTTTCGATAATTCAAGTGGCTGATAGTTTTCTCTATAGTTTCTTTGATACAGCCGTTAACATCTAATTTTTCTACTCCATGGCTAATTCTAAAAGCACCAGCACTACGAGGTTTTCTACCTTCTTCCTCTGTTTTACTGTATAGATAAATTGATGCTAAAGAATGGGATTGGGCCCTCATTGCACCATCACTGTTAAGATAAAACCGCTCAAAATCTCTTTGGGATAGAGAATTATATGGTACACCTTTAATCGCTTGATGACCTGCGAGTACTTCTTTTTCTGCTGTTAATAAACTATCTATTAAAGAGGAAACAGGTGCTGGAGTTGCTTTCTGATCGGTTTTACCGTTGTTTATCTCAGCTTTAGCTTCTGGACTAAAATCAGGTGTATTTTCTTTTACACCAAATATACTTGCTTCAAATGCAGTTTTTAAAGCCAATTCTAATCCTTTGGAGTCTACATCCGTAGTGCTAGTCACACCCATTGTATTATCTTCATTCCAGACTCGGACGGTAACACCAGAAAGATTAGTGGCTTTAACTTGCTTCGGCTCTCCTTGATCTACTTGAACACTAGTTGAATCTACTATAGAACCGTAAATATCAAATTTTTTGATACCAAGTTGTTCGGCACTTTCCTTAGCAGAAGCTGCAATTTCTTGTATGTTGGGCATAGTTAATTTTGGATAGAGGGATTTCTGCGGAGGAAGGAAAACGATTTTAAATTTACAATTGGATTTATAATTTTAGATTTATAACTATAAATTTTAAATTTGAAATTTTTTTAAATTTGAAATTTAAATTCTTAATTATAAAATATAAATTATAAATTAAATTGATCAATTTGGATTGCGGATTTTTTGCTGGGTCAAGCATAAATGTTACCCAACAAAAAATCATTTTTTTTTGACAATCCAAAAATTAAAATCGAAAACTCCCTAACGTCCGCCAACAGTAATTGAATCTACTTTGATATGTGGCTGTCCTACGGTAGTATAAATGCTACCACTAACCGAGCCGCAGAAACCCGGAGCTAAAGACAAATCTTGGGAACACATGGAAATTTTAGTCATAATTTCCTGGGCTTCACCTATTAGAATAGCTCCTTTTAGAGGCTTAGTCATCTTACCGTTTTCAATTAAGTAAGCTTCTTCTACGCCAAAATTAAATTCACCCGTAGTCCCAACGCTACCACCGCCCATTTTCTTACAGTAAATGCCTTTATCAATGGAAGCGAATAAATCATCTGTAGAATATTCACCAGTAGCAATGTAAGTATTTCGCATCCGACTAGCCGCAGCATATGTAAAATTCTGCCGTCTGCCACTACCTGTTCGAGGATGTCCAGTACGTGTTGAACCGGCTCTATCTGCCAAGAAGTTTTTGAGAACGCCTTTTTCAATTAATAATGTTCTTTGGGCTGGCATCCCTTCATCGTCCATATCAATGGTGCCAAAGGCATTATCAGTACGTCCTTCGTCCCAAGCAGTTAAGGCTTCATGGGCAATTTTTTCACCTTTCTTGTTAGCAAAAGGTGTGGTATTGCGTTCAATTTGAGTAGTTTCGAGTAAATGTCCGCAAGCTTCGTGAAAGATAACTCCACCAAAGTGATTCGCCATGATAATCGGATAATCACCCGATTCTACATAGTCAGCATAAAGCATTTTACCAGCAGATTCACCGATTTGCTCCGCCGCTTGCTGAAAATCCCAAGTTTTGAGAAAATTGGGGTCACTGGTATTACCGGCACGTTCGGCTATAGAACTGCGATTCGCTCCATCAGCACAGAGTAAGCTTAATGCTACTGATTGAGTTAAGCGGATATCACGAGCAAAAGTTCCATCACTAGCTGCAACTAAAATTTCTTGCCAATCGCGGAAATAAGAAGCACGACGGGATTGAATGTGACTCGCTTTTTTATTTAGTTGAGCAGTACTATCAAGTAACACTTCTCCCATTTCCCGCATGGAAGCACACAAAGGCAGCCATGCATCTTTGGTTCTTTTTGTTGCGTAATCTCTGAGTAATTCCAGATTAATCTCTGGGATAAAAGCCTTCGGTACGGGTAATTCTAACCCAACAATCGCCAAAGCTTTTTCCAAAGCTAATTTTAAACCAGTAAAAGAAATATCATTGGTGCTGACGTAGCAATCAGCCTTACCACGAAATACTCTCACTCCCGCACCTGTAGAAAGACGGGGTGTAATACTAGTAATAGTGTCTTCTTCCGCTAAGCAACTGATATAGCTGACGCGCTCCAAGAAGAATTCAATAAAATCAGCGCCAGCAGCACGTCCCAAACCTAATAAAGTAGATAAAGGTGCTGCCCAAGTTTCATCAAAATGCTCTTTTGTGGAAGAGTATTGTAAATTGGGAAGTTCTTGGGAAAGAAGTAGAGTACTTGTTTGCATAAGTTACCTTTTGATTGAGGAGCGTTATCTTAAACTAGTTATTGCAGTTCTTATTATGATATGAGAAGATACAGCAAACCGTAGGGGACTGTGTATCATCTTAACTAATATCTATTGGGTTTTTGGAGTTTCTAGCAAGGGTAGTATTGCTTTTGATTAGTTTTTGATGGGTGAGAGTTAACAGTTATCAAGAGGTTATCTTCTAATTATTGCATTTTCTACCATCACTAGAAGGAAGGTTGGGATTGAGACTTGCGCCGGTATGACCTGTAATTATCCAAAATATAGAACGAAATACGTCGCGAGAAATGTGTAGAAATGATTCTTTTGGTACTTGCGAAGGAACTGCAACAGGAGTATATGTTATGCCGTGATTGCCTAAAACTATAGTGGCGATCGCGATTGCTCTGGGCAGATGAAATTCAGATGTGATTATATATAAATGTTTGATATTAAGTCTTTCAAAATCCTTGACTAAGGAAGTAAAATTTGTGACCGTATCTACAGCACGGTAATCGAGGTGAATTCGTTCTTTCGCAATACCCGCAGCGCCGAAAATCTTGTTTGCTTTCTTGCAGGAAACACCGCTAGAAACCCAAATATCAAGAGTTGGGTAATTTTGAGCGAATTGCGCGGTAAATTTTTCTCTTTCTGAACCACCACCAAGCATGAGAATAGCTTGGGGTTTGGGTGCTTGGTAAGATGCAATGGCTAATTTGATCGGAATTGTTGCGAGGAGAATTAGGAGAAATGTGAATAGGGCGATCGATCCGTATTTAAGGATGGGGTAGAGCCATTTCATTAATGTTGTCAGAGCAAAGTTTTTTTGATAGTAGATCAGTTATCGCTTGATTGCCAGTTTTGTTGAAGTGAATGGGGTATATTGCAATCAGAATAGGAGTGCTACTTGAATAAAGAAGTCGGGTTTTTAGGATAAATATCGGTAAAACAAAAAAATCATTGTAAAATAGCTGTTAATTGCTTGTTTAGGGAGGAATCATGAACATTGATGAATTAATTCGACAAGCAGAGCAACTTTCGCCAGATGAACAGTTAAGGCTTGCAGAGTATCTGGTAGAATCAGCCAGAAAGCAGTATCGGGCATTTCAATTTCGTCCACCTTCGAGTGATATTCAAGAATCTGAACCTAATCGGTTCCCAGAAGATATTTCTAATGAACAGGTATCCGGAGTTAAAATTGTACAAGAGCGCAAACCTGGACTTTATCCTGGTGCTTTCGTAGTTCATGATGATTTTGACCAGCCATTACCCGATGCTTTTTGGCTAGGTGAAGAATGAAACTTTTGCTTGATACTCATACATTCATGTGGTGGAATAGTTCTCCAAATCAAATTCCTGAACAGACACTTTCTCTGCTGACGCAAACAAATAACCAAATATTTGTGAGTTTAGTTAGCGTTTGGGAAATTCAGATCAAAACTCACCTTGGGAAGTTAGATTTACAAGCTTCTCTTTCAGAAATTATTTTGCGACAGCAAGCCGAAAATGGGGTGAGTTTATTGTCTATCTTGCTGACTCATATTTTGGAACTAGATAGTCTTCCTTGGTATCACAAAGATCCATTTGATCGTTTACTAATCGCTCAATCCCGGTGTGAAAATGCAGTGCTAGTCAGTCGAGATCATGTTTTTAAGGCTTACGATTGTCAAACAATTTGGTAATTAAATAGTTAAAATAAGGTGAATACCCTTATGTGTGAGTAGACTACAACCACAAATCTAAGTTTCCAAAGAATTTAGGTTTTTTAACATAAATATCGGTAAAACAAGACAATCATTGTAAAAACCCGACTTCTAGCACCACGGAAAATCCCAGTTCTAAGGAACTCAACATAACTGCTTTACATATCGCAGCTTCTGTGTTAATTCAGTTTTAGGTATTTCTAATTATGATATTGTTTTGTAAAGGACAATATTCATGACGTTACAAGAGATATACAGACAAGTCCTAGGATTACCAATTAATGAACGCTGGCAGCTCGTTCAGTCTGTGCTAACATCAATTCAGCAAGAAACACAGGTGTCTTTTTCTCCAAGTGTGACCTTAGAACCTTTGACTGACCTCGATCCTTGGACTCAAGGTTTGCTGGGTGTGATTCAGCTGCAAGCAGAAAATTCCACAGAAACTTACGTAGATTATTTGGAGCAAAAGTATCGTTGAAGCAGGTTTTATTTGACAGTGATGTTTTGCTAGATGTATTAGCACATCGCCAACCATTTGTTACCTCTTCAGCACGAGCATTGGATACGGTGATGAAGTCGCAAGCGCGAGGATATGTGTCAGGTCATGCCGCGACTAACATTATTTTGAATAGATTTTTTGTGAGTAAGTTCCGTATAAGTCTTTAACAGTTTTTTTGCTGCTTGCTCCCAGGTATAATTTTGAAAAATAAATTGACGAGCCTTCATACCCATTATTTGGGCTTCTTGAGGATTTTTTAAACAGTTAATCAAAGCATTCGCAATTGCATCAGCATTGATATCTACGACATGAGCAGAAGAAGCTGTGGAAGCTTCAGGAAAATTACAACCTGTGGTGATTACACAGGGTAATCCTGAAGCCATACCTTCCAAAACAGACATACTGAAGCCTTCAGAGTAGGAAGGAGCTACATATAAACTTGCAGCAGCAAGAGCAGCCTGTTTAATTGAGCCTGTAAGCATACCTGTGAAAGTAACTGCGTTTAAGCATCCTGCTTGTTTAAAGTAGTTTTGAACTGTAGGAAGAAAGTCGATACTATCTGGTCCAGCAACAATTAAATGGGTTTGAGGAAACTGATTGTGGACTTTTGCAAAAGCAGTAGCAAGTAAGTCTAGACCTTTTTTAGGATCGATGCGACCAAGAAATAGAATCAAGTTTTTATTCCGTGTTGTAGGAAACTTTTGATAAAACATCTCTGGGTTTGTTAAGACTTCAAATTCATGACGGTGAATCCCATTGGGAACAACAATAGAATGTTGAAAACCAAGGGATTTAACCTGTTCTGCTTCTGAAGATGCTAAAACTTGAATTGCACTGGCTTGTTGCAAAGCTAATTTTTCAAATAGGTTGTAATACAAGTATTTTTTATGGGCTTTGTAAGATAATGCCCAGGGTTCCAACATTCCACGAGGAGTTATTATATAAGGAATCTGATGAAATTGGCATGACCAGTGAGTGAATGAAATGAGGGGTGCAAAAATTGTATTGGTATGAACTAAATCATATTGAATTACATGATTAAATAACCAGATATTTAAAGACTGACTAATGATTAAGTCGTTTTTATTCCAACAAGCAAAATAACGTATCCGATAGTTTTTTTCATAAATCCATTCGTTTAGAGGAACGGATAGATTTTCATAAGTGTTAGCATTTGTTGTAACAACATCAACAAAAACTCCTTGATTCCCTGTTTCTCGTACTAACTCTATTACACTTTTTGCTGGACCACCGTAATTAGAACCGAGATAAGGTGTAACTATTAAAATATTCATTTTGAAAGAATACAGTGATTTTGATTTCTATTGGTACGATATTTAATCACCTTTGCTGGTGAACCAACTGCAACAGCAAAAGCGGGGATAGACTTAGTAACTACGCTATTTGCTCCAATAACTGCGCCATTTCCAATTTCAACACCTTTACCAATGAATACCCCTCTACCTATCCAAACATCAGACCCTATTTTTATCTTATCACCATAAAATCCTTGGAGGCGAATAGGTATTTCTGGGTTTGAAAAACAGTGATTGTTATCACGAATAGATACGAATTCTCCAATTCTTGTATTATCTCCAATTTCAACTCCATATAAAGAAGAAATATAAGTATGGTCATTTAGACTAATATGTTTTCCAATATGTATATATCCATTAGGACCACAATTAAAAAATATTCCTACTCCAAGGGAACAGTTGTGTCCAATCCTTATATCACGAAAGGCATACCCAAAACGAGGGAAACTTTGAAAGCAACATTGTCCACCTAAAGACCGAAACCAAATATGTGGAATTAAGAAATAACTATAAGCAATTAAATAGCCTTTTACAAAATCAAATAATTTGAAAATTTTGGAGAATAAAGTATACAGCATATTGATAAATATGTAATGTTTTCATTAATATGTCATTATTTAAAACAACTAACTCGTATATTTTTTAGCATTAAGAATATAATGATTCTTTTTGATTGAAAATATTATTAGAGGTGAAGAAAAAATCATGTAGTAGAGTAATTCTGGTAAAAAATTGGCGGTATTGTGAGTCAGCGAAGTCATGGCTGTTGGAATGAGTAAAATATATAAAATTTGTAATATGTAGTCTCCATTACAAGACCTGTACCAAAGATATTTGAAGAAGTATGCAAATATGCCAAATATTAGACAACCAAAGTAATCAAACTGACTAAAAGAATCTCCTATACCTGTTGAAGTTGAGCCTTTCGGATGCTTATATCCATAATATTGATGCCAAATATCAAAATAATCTAAATCAAGATTTAATTGTAATTGCTTTTTAAATTCTGAACCGAGAAACTGAGCTGGTATCCATTTGAATACTAGTGTATTCCAGTATCGGCTTCCCCATTCATAGCGCCCAGTTTGGGTAACAGTATCTATAACTAAAGCTGCATTACGCAGTTCTAATGTCATACCTTGATTTTCTTGCTTCACCACTGCTTGTAAATTTTGAATGGGATTTATCTCTGTAATTTTATTCCATTCTCCGACACGAACTAACATCCGATAATCATGAATGCTAGAAATTATTAATGTCCCAATTAATAGACCTAAAATAATAATTTTACGGGGTGTAGTTTGGTTTTTAATAAAATAGAAAGCACAGACAATACTAAAAGCTATAAATACCATTGTGGTTCGTCTTCCAGCGAAAATAACTCGATACATTAATATAGAGCTAGGAATGAACAATAGTAATAAATTGGATATTTTTGGTTGTTTGATAGTTTCAAGTAAAAGAATTGTGAAACCTATGTTTAGCAAGTTAGCAAAAAAAACATAAACAGTAATTATCCCTGTCCAATACTGATTTAAGGAAGCTGCTTCAGGTCTACTATAAACCAGTATCCAGAAGATATAACCAATACAAGCATAAATAAATGCTCCTATTTTCAGCTTATTTTTATCTACTTGTAAACTTGGCTTTTGTAAGCATTTCTTAGGTATTTTAATTTGATAACCTAACCAACACATCAATGCACAAAGACAAGACATAATCAATGTCTGCTGAACTGCTCTTTGAGGAACAACTTCAGGATTATTGATTAATCCAATCGCTTGAGGTAATAAAAAAGTAATAAATGTAAAACCCATTAAAAATGGGTACTGACAAAATCTTTTTCTATAACGAAGTCCCCATATTATTAATCCTATACTCATAATAATTAAAACATATAAAAGACAGTCATCAATTAATTTATTGTACATATTTTTAAGCTCCCGCTCTATTACAGATAACTTTCATTAGTGTATTTATATAATTATCAAAAATTTCGCTAAGATACGTTTGATAATCTCTAGAATAATTTTGATAAATTTTTTGCTCATATATATTGATTAACTTCTCTGCAATCGCTTCTGAATCTCTAATTGGCACAATAAATCCATGGATTCCATTTCTAACAATCGAACCTGAATTGGGAGTAGTAATTACAGGTAATTCCCAACTCAAGGCTTCATAAGTAACCATTGCGGAACCTTCACAAATTGAAGGAAGAACAAATACATCTGCCCAAGCATAAAGTTCTGCCATTTGAGAGCGAGGAACTCGTCCTAAAAAGTCACATAAATCATTATATTCAGCAACACGTTGAGATTTAATTTCAATAGAACCTGCAATTTTACAAATAAAAGGGATTTCTCCTTGTATCTGTCGTAAAGCTTTTAATAAATAAGGGATTCCTTTGCGGAGATTAACTGTTCCGGCAAATAATATTCTTAGTCCATCTCCTCTTTGTTGAGGAGTTTTGCGTTCAGGAAAAGAAGTTTTAAATTGACTTTCTTTTTGACGACCTAATGCTACTACAGAAATTTGAGATGCATTAATTCCTCTGTCTACTAGAGAGTCTTTAACAAAATTAGAACCACAAATAATATGATTAGCTAAGCTTTGCTCTCGTTGTTCTCTTTCTAATAGTTCCAAGTCAGTATCATGAACCATAAAAGGTGATTTTGACCAGTTTACCCAAGCTTTTTCTTCTTCTAGTAAGAGCTTATTTAAAAATGACCTTTCAGCAATAGTTTGGTCAAGAATACAACGAATACCTTGTGATGAAGCATATTCAAATAATTCTAACGATTCACCATTAAATCCATAAACAGTATTAGCATCTCCCAAACCATTTTGAATAATCCGCTTGCCAAACTCTTTTCCAGCCCAAATAAGAATACTGGCTCGGTTTTGTATTGGTGATTTTTTCCTCAGCTTAATGAATTGATATCCAAATCTAGGAAAGTGAACAATTTTTAGCTTATCAAGTAATGGGTCATATCTATCCAGACTTTTTTTGAATAAATTCGGTAGTTGATTATAAATTATTGGTTGTCTTAATACATTAGTAATTAGATTATTGTCGGCGTAGAAGTCAGTGTAAAACTTATCTAAAATACCCCATTCTTGAAAAAGCAAAGGTTGCTGATAGTGTCTTCTAGCACCCAGTTGTGCTACTAAAATTTTAGGTTGCGACATTTACTTACTAATTGCTTAATAAAATTATTTTTTTATACTAAAAAGTTGTATTGATAGCAACTAAACGTTCCCGCCAAACTCGTAAGATATTCTTGACTGAATCGGGTAAATAGGTAGCGAAGCGAGGCTTTAGTCCGGGTGGCAATTGCCAGTTATCAAGAGGTAGAGGAGGAGCAATTATGGGCGGATTTTGACTCAAATCTTTAATCAAATCCCCATAAGATTTTGCTTGTTGTTTTAAACCGAAACGAGATTGGCTTGCAAGTTTTGCATTATCTGAAAATTCCTGCCATATATTTTCATTGACCAACTGGCTAATAAAGTTAGCAGCTTGTTTTGTGTTTCCTACATCAAAAATAAATCCATCTTTACCATGGGAAACGATGAAGTCAGTAACGCCAGAAATACGTGAACAAACTGGAACACATCCGCTTGCCATAGCTTCTACTAAAGTGTATCCGAAACCTTCATAACGAGATGTCATTACAAATATATGATGTTCGGCGAATAATTTAGGTACTTCTGAATGGTTTACTTTTCCATAAAAATGAATGTTTTGCTCTAAACCCATTTGACTTATTTTCAACTTTAATTTAGATAAGTCTTGACCGTCTCCTACAACGGTAAGTGAAACATTTAATCCATTTTTTTGGCATTCTCTTACAATCTCAGGCAACCACAATATTCCTTTCGCATTTTCCTCTATACGACCGAGATACAGTAGTTTTAATGGCGAATCTTTAGAAAAAATCGAAGTAACTTCTTTAAAGGTACTTAGATTAACTGCGTGGGGAATAGTAAAAACTTTGTCCGATGACAAATTCATCCGATGAACTAAATCCTTAGCAATGCGAGGAGTTGGACAAACTGTAGCGTGTACATAATCATTTATAGATTTTGCTGCTCGATATGTAGCTGGTGTAATGCTATGAACTATTTGTAGTTTAATAATTTTATTTGATATATATCTTGCAGCATTAGTTTGAATAGAATTAGCCAATACGTTGATAATTATTCCTCGATAATTTGTTTCTATATGCTTGATGAAATCCTCAGCGGATTGACGGGAGCAATCTGGGATTGACTGAACAAATTCACCAAAGTTAGTTTCTGGTTGGAATTCATTATTTAATTGATATCCAGGAGGGACTAAACCGACCCATCTCAAGTCAATACCTTGTTCGGTCAATCCTTTGCGGAGTAAGCGATAAACTGTATATGTTCCTCCTGTGTGAGGTATTCCGCAATAAGCTATTTTCATATATGATTGAACTTCACGATGTTTAAACTAATGAGTAGCCCATTTTTTGTAATTCTTCACCTGCTATGGTGTTGAAAATTTCCACATCTTGATTACTCATTTTTTCTCGCCATTGACCAACTGTTTGATTAGAAATCTTCTCATTAAGCCGTTGATGTCCAATCACAGAGCGCATTTTAGTTTTTGAGTAACTATTAGAAGCTAGTTGAGTTATTTGCAGAGATTCATCCAGAAATGACATAACTTCTGTCATTACGATTTCAGGATTAGAACATAACTCCTCGTATCTAATAAGTTTCACACGCTCTTTTTGAGTCGCTTTCAAATAAGCTCTCACAGATAGCTTCCAAATCTCTCCATAAAGAGAGACAGTATTTACCTTGACCTTTGGATTCCGCAGAGCAGATAGATAGCCATCTCTAACATCACGAATCATAAAGACAATTTTTGCTTTCGGGAATCTTTTTAATAAAAAATTTAATCGCAACGCATGTTCAGGGGTTTTCTCGACAAAACGGGAAGCATTCTGAGCAGTAACGACTTCAGACGCAATCATATCAAATAAATCCACCATATCAGTAGCTGAAGCAATAAGCTTCTTCATTGTCTGATCATCAATTTCTGGATATTTAATATCTGTAAAATTTCTTCTGAAAAAGAAGCAAGTTTCTCCGTCAATCCCTGCCAGATTAGAATGTGCCTTTAACATAGAAACCATTAAAGTTGTACCACTGCGGGGAGGACCAACCACAAATACATGGTTAGCTGTTGACGTTTTGCGAACCCAGTTAAATTTCAGATTTCGCAAGGCAAATACGGGATTGCTCAGAGCTTTGCGAATTCTTAAGCTTGTCAAACTTCGATTGAGTGATGATTCTACCATTTCGTTAGTATCCTTTTTAGATCAGCCTTCACAGCTGAGAATCTTTTGTACCATATCTCTAAAACAGCTTTCCAAAAATTGTTGGATGTAGCTTAAGTCGGCGACGAGTCTCCCACATTAACAAAGTATTCCATATCACAAAACTTGTACCCGTAGCAAAAGCTGCTCCTTCAATGCCAAATCGAGGAATTAGTAATGCATTAAGGGAAACATTGATTCCTGTACTAATCATGACTCCAAGGGCTGCGACCTTTTCATTTCCAGTCATTACTAAAATAGCGGCAACTGGTCCCATACCGACATTGAAAAGCTGAGCCACAGTTAGCATACTTAAAGCCGTTGCACCCGAAGCATACTGTGGATTGTAAAGTAAAGTCAGCAATTTATTGCCGAAAAGAATGTAGACAAGGGCAATTAGCAATGTGATTGTGAAAACCAACCTGGTTGTGCGCGTAACCAGTGTCTGCAATCTCTCCATTTGCCCACAAGCAAAAAATTCAGATATTAAAGGTTTCATTGGAACGAGAACGGCTCCAAGTGCAAAGTTCAAAAGAAAGGCTAAGCGTGTAGCAGCATGATAAATTGCTACATTCTCTGAACCTGCCGAAATCCCCAACATTAAAATATCTGCTTGATTATTGATTGTGTGCATTTCAGCCATCAAAACAAGCGATAATCCTCCTTTAAGCCATGTTACCGCTTCAATAGTTGGTTTGTAACCAGTTATCTCCTTCATTCTCAGAGAACGGTAGGCTAAAACTAATGCTAGTGCTAGAGCGACGATAGCACAGATAATCTTGATTCTAATAATAGAATCAATTTCCAAATCATTTACTGGAATGAAAGCCCAAATCGTACCTAAAGTACCAGCAAATAATAAGAAGTTGAGTAGGAGAGGAAGAGAGCCTAAAACAATTTTCTTTTGACCAGTTTGAATAGCACCGGATACACCCAAACAAGATTGAATAGGTAGGAACAATAACGATAGTAGAAAATAGGGAAATAGTTCCCATTCTCGTCCTGGATATGCTGTTATAATTAATGCGACTATTGCAGTAATAGTAAATGAAGAAACAAGAACCGATATGTAAGAGAATCTGACTATTCCCTCTACTCGATCTAATCGGTTGTCTCCAGATGAACTGGCGACTTCGCGTGTAATCACTTCTGCTAGACCTAGCCCTGCTGGAACGTTTAACAAGGCACTCCAGCCCATAATATATTGATATCCTCCGTAATCTTTAACGCTTAATAGTCGAGCGAGTAAAATGCTAATCAGAAAGCTGAGTCCGGTTGTTGTTATACGAGCGAATACCGACCATCCGGCTCCTCGGATCAGAAATCTTTGCAATCCCCCCTTATGAGAACTAGAAAAATTCGATCTATTGTCATCATCTGAACCTATGGGGTGTTTTTTTCTGAAAAATCTTGAACCTAAACTCATCACACTCCCACTGTAAAGAAAACCCTAACTAACCACCTATATCTGATACTCAACTGCAACCCGAACATAACCCAACTCTTCCAAAGTACCAATCACCTTCTTAGCACTTTCCTCCACAGTTTCCTCCCCACTCTCACAAACAACCTCTGGATGCAAAGGAACTTCATAAGGGTCATCTATACCCGTAAAACCCTTGATTTCTCCGCTTCTCGCTTTAGCATACAACCCCTTGACATCTCGCGCTTCACACAATTCTAAAGGTGCATTCACGTGAACTTCAACAAAATCTTTGTTAATAGCTCGGATTTCATCTCTAATTTCCTGATAAGGACTAATCATTGCAGCAATTACGACAACTCCATTACGACTAAGTAAATTAGCTACAAATCCTACCCGACGCACATTGATGTCGCGGTCTTTTTTACTAAAACCCAATCCCTGAGACAACCAAGTTCTGATTAAGTCACCATCTAAAACCTCAACTTGATAATTTCGAGCTTTGAGTTCTGCTTCGATACGTCTAGCAATTGTCGTTTTACCCGCACCACTCAAACCTGTCAGCCAAACTGTTACACCTTTATTGTTCATGATTTAACTCCGATTAACAAACTCTAAATTTACTACTAAACTTACTAGTGGTCTGTGTCATTAAATTTAAATGTTTGTAGTTAGAATGCGCGCCCTTGATTTGAGCGATAAATCGCAACTACGAACCTGTCATAACTGATGTGGTGGAGTACTATAAATATATTTTGCAAGAGAAACTAACCAATTAAAACTAAATTCATCACAACTACTAAATGGTATCTATTATGGCAGATGCACTTTTCCTTTACAGAATATCTATCAGGTTATCGCTTGCAATAATACATCATAATATTGCTGAGAAATCACTTCAGAAGTAAAATATGACTCTACGTATTTACGCGCAGCTTTTCCAGTTTTATGTGCTAAAATACTATCCTGACTCAACTGACGGATATACTCTGCTAAACCGTGACTATCTCCATTTTCAAAAGTTTCACCGCAATCTCCATCTGCAATCAACTGTTTTAAGTACGAATGCTCTGGACAGATAACTGCTACTGGTCTTCCTGTGGCTAAAGCTGGATAAAGTTTACTGGGAGCAACTAAACTCTCCATACCCGCATCCACGCTTACTAAGGATAAATCACAAGCTGTCAACGAGTAAGGTAAATCCTGTCGTTGTTGATAGGGAAGGAATAAAAAGTTTTTTAATCCTAATCGTTTTACCTGTTTAATCAGCCGTTCGCGTTTTGCTCCACCACCTATACATACAAACTGAATAGGCTCATCTTGCAAATATTTAGCAGCCTCTAACATAGTTTGTATATCATGACATCGACCCATGTTGCCTGAGTACAGGACTGTAAATTTATTTACCAGTGCGTGTCTTTGAGCAAACCAATTATCTTCTTTGGCAATTGGTACAATCTTTTGGGTATTTGCCCAACTGTGAATCACGGATATTTTATCGGCTACCTCCGGATAATTTGCTACCACCTGTCGTTTCATTGCAGGGCTAAGAACTATGATTCCGGACGCTTTTCGCAATACCCTTCTATTAACAGCTTTCCATAGTTGAGTTAACCAATGTTGTTTTGGTACTACATCGAGAGCAACAGCAATATCTGGATACAAATCATAAAGTATGCAAATATAACTGAGTCCGAATAGGATATGAGCTAAATAACCTAAAACAGGCAAAAATGGAGGGGCTGTAGTTAGCAAAATTGTATTGCGATCGCGAGCAGCAGAAACCAAATACAAAGCTGAGCGCAGGGTAAATAACACTCCATTTACAGCTTTACCGCGAATTCTTTTAGACCAAAGTTGTGTGGTACGGGAGCGTTTGATTTTGACTTTTCCACAAACTTCAACAACAGGAGCATTATTATTCTCGAAAGCATAACCAGGTTGTCCGGTAAAAACTTCGATATCTACACCCTGTTTACCTAAATGAGTCACTAACTCCTCAATTAACTGTCCCGTTGGAGCGTAGTCTGGTGGAAAAAACTGGGTAATCACAGATAATTTAATTAACTGTCCAATTTTTAGAAAATCCGGAGTGACATCTTGGAGTTGATCATATTTACTTAGAATAGGTGTTTTTAATCTTTCAAAAGATTTAGTCATCTTATTTTTTTTACCAAAAATTATTGGGAACTTAATTTTAATTTGCCCAAAAAAACATAATTTATCACAAAATTACGAAAAGTTTACATATCTTTGTTTCTGTAAAATTCACATAATTTTAAAGAATCCCGTAACACCTGAGTAATAACTGTAAAAACAAATTGCTTTTATAAATAGTAGATAAGATAACTGTGTAAAAATTCGCAAGTATTAGATTTTTCTTTAACTATTTATAGAGATTGGTTATGAATAATACTTCAGTAAATATACTAATTTTTCAAAAAAAACAGAAATATTTTCTGAGATTCTACGGTTCAAAAACTGATATTTTTGATATTCGTTAATTTTCGTTAAACAGAGTTAAAAAAATATCAGCATTGTTCTCATCCCTAGGAAGAGCCTGGGGAAGAAATTTTCGAGGCTCCGCTTCCAATCCTTTATTCCAAGCCAGAGTCTTGGAACAAGTTATTAAACATTAATGAATTTTAAACCCGTGCAGACGGGTTTCGTTTGTATAGCTGCGGTTTGAACCGCCGGATACTATTCCCTACTCTCTATTCCCTACTATAAAAAAATTAAAAATCTACGTAAATTCAAGGAAGTCATTATGTTACAGATAAGGTTAATATTTTGCTTTAAAGCACTTGGAATAGCAGTGTTTATGCTCATGTATGGTTTAGATTTTTAGTAAGTGTGAAGAAGCAATGGAGACATATTCTTTTAAGCCCTCATCTGGTAATCGAGATACAGACTATGCACCTCAGTTGCTACAAGCTCAATCTATACCTTGGATGGAAGCTGAGGGAGAAGATTGGGATTTGCGTCAATTCTTCACTATTCTCAAGCGGCGAAGTTTTGCAATCCTTGGGATTTCTTGTCTGGTAATGGCTGGTGTTGTGACTTTCACTCTCAATCAAGAACCACAATATGAAGCTAAGTTTCAAATTTTAGCCGAACCTGTAAACAGCGAAGAAAATAAAGTTCCTACACTTCTTGAAGGAAGTTTAACTAAGCCAGGGTTAGATTATGAAACTCAAATTCAGGTACTTAAAAGTCCTGAATTGATGACAGAAATTGTTGAGGATTTACGAACCTCTTATGGAGATATTGACTATAAAACTTTACTCGAATCTCTTCGTATTATTCGATTGGGTGAAACAAAAATTATAGAAGTAGTTTACCAAGATAACGACAAAGTTAAAATAAAATTTGTATTAGATAAACTAGCTCAAGCTTATTTAAAATACAGTTTAGAACACCGTCAAACTAACTTACGTCAGGGTATTAATTTTGTAGAAACTCAATTACCACCTATCCAAAAACGTGTAAATAAAATTCAGGAAGAATTACAAATATTTAGAGAAAAAAACGATTTTTTACAGCCGGAAACTCAATCGGAACAGATTGCTAACCAACTTAAAATATTATCAGAAAAACGAGTAGTAGCTGACCAAGAATTAGCAAAAGCCTACTCATATTTTAATAGCTTACAAACTCAACAAGGAGCATTAGCAGTACTGAATGATGCACCAGTATATCAACAATTGATTATCCAGTTGCGTCAATTAGAAACTCAGATTGCTGATGAATCTACACGTTTCCGTGAGGAAAGCATTCCCATTCAAAATCTACAAGAGAAACGGCAAAAATTATTACCTTTACTAAATCAAGAAGCACAACGAGTTTTATATATAAAACGCGCTCAAGCGGCTTCCGAATTACAAAATTTACAACAGCAAAGTCAAGCACTTAGCGCAAAAGAACAACAACTTAATAAAAAAATTGAGCAATCCCCCTATATTAATCGAAAATATACTGAACTAAATACGGAATTACAAGCAGCGACTGATAGTTTAAGTCGGTTTTTAGCTACTCGTGAAAAACTGCAAATTGAAGCAGCACAAACACAAGTTCCTTGGCAATTAATTCAAGCACCAATTCAGCCAGAAATTCCTATATCTCCGAGCATTCCACGTAATTTAATTTTAGGATTTGTTGCGAGTACTCTCTTAGGAATTGGTAGCGGACTATTGATTGAAAAGCTAGATAATCGATACCATTCCATAGAAGCTTTTAGAGAAAAAATTAGACTACCACTGCTCGCAAATATTCCTTTTGAAAAACAATTACCATATAGTCAAAAACAACTTGCTTCAGAAGAAAATTTTGTTGAAAAAACACTAAATGTACTTCCTCAAAGCAACTCGGATTTTGCGAAAATTGTTCCCCGTCGTGAGACAGTTATTCAGCAATATGTTGAATCATCCAGATTTTCAGAAGCATTTCGAGTTCTGCATACTAACCTTCAATTACTCAGTTCCGATGAAGCGATTAATTCTTTAGTTATTAGTTCTGCGATGTCCGGAGACGGTAAGTCTACAGTTGCATTTAATTTAGCACAAACCGCTTGTGCAATGGGAAGACGTGTATTATTAGTAGATGCAGATATGCGACGACCTCAAATTCATGATTTAGCTAATTTAAACAATCTCTGGGGATTAAGTAATTTAATTTCCGGGAATATACCGAGAGAAACGGCTATTCGAGAAATATCTTCATTAGGTGGATTATCTGTAATCACCGCAGGTCCCATTCCTCCTGACCCCACCAAATTGCTTTCTTCGCAAAAAATGAAGCAAATCATGGAAGATTTACACTCCACCTTTGATTTAGTGATTTATGATACTCCTCCTTTAGTAGGTTTAGCTGATGCTAATTTACTTGCACCTCATACGAATGGTGTTGTACTTGTAGCTAGAATACATCAAACAGACCGTTCAGCAATGATGCAAGCCATAGAACATTTAGAAATGGCTCGAACCAATGTTTTGGGTATGGTGATTAATGGAGATAAAGCGACTAAGCCTTATGGATATTATTAGGTTAAAGGTCAAATAAAGGTCAAAGGTTTAAGGTTAAAGGTTAAAGGTTAACTGTCAACTGTCCACTGTCAACTAACTTCCACCATTTCACGCACGTTTCCTTTTACTCCACCGACTCCTTGAGTAAAATTACGGTCTTGTTTGCGAACAATCATTTGAAGACCGTTTTTAGGTGACATGACAATTACTCCAAAACGGTCTATTGTTTGACTGGGTATGTATTCTAAACGGTATTTTTGCAATAATATTGATAATACAATTTTGATTTCCATCATGGCAAAACCTGCCCCTATACAGATACGACTTCCGGCGCTGAAAGGGTTATACTCAAACATTGTTGGTTCAAATTTTTCCCATCTTTGGGGAGCAAATTTCTCCGGTTGGGAATAAATTTCAGGCATATGATGGGTTTGGTAAATACTCACAAAAACTTCTGTTCCTTTTGGTAATTCATAACCTCCGAGTTCTGTTGTTTGGGAAGTAACCCTACCATTCCAAGGTACTGGTGTCAACACCCGCATACTTTCTTTAATCACTCTTTCTAATAAAGGCAATTTTTGTAATTGTTCTACGGTTGGGGCTTCTCCTTTTAATACGCTTTGCAGTTCATCAACTACATCTTGGGCTATTTTTGGATGTTGTGATAAAAGAAATAGCGTCCAAGTCAGTGCATTTGCACTAGTTTCATGTCCTGCTGCAAATATAACCCCTGCGTGTCCTAAAAGTTCATCTTCGTTTAATGTCAATCCTGTTTCCGCATCTCGCGCTCGAATTAACATCGAAATCACATCTCCATCATCTTTATTATTAGCACGTTTGCGGCGAATTAGCTGACGCATTTCTTCATCAAGTTGCGCGAATAAGTTGAGTAATTTATGATAAGGTAGCCCTGGAATATCAAAAGGTAAAAGAGCGATCGCCAAGTTTCCATTCAGCCCCAATGCTTGTTGTAAAATTTCACCACTTTTTGCTCCTTGTTCACCAACATCGCTACCAAATAAGGTTTTAGTCGCTACTCGTAGGGTAAGAAGTCGCATTACTTGAGCAATATCAATTGGGTTATCAATAATTAATTTCTCAAGTACCGATTGAGTAATAGCAATCATATCATCGCGGTAAGAATCAATACGTTGCTTGTGAAAAGCTGGCATTAAAAGTTGACGGTGTTGGCGATGAGTTGCACCATTTACACCGAATAAACCCACACCAAAATGCTTTAAAGGTTCTGTTCGCGGTGAGTCATTCCGCTTCCTGTACATTTTTGCAGATAACGGATATTTATAATAAATTTCGTGCTGACTAGTGACAGTACGTACATTTTCCGCACCACAAGTAAAAACCGTACCGGGACATTCTGCAAGGGGTGAGTATATATTAGTACCACCTCCTGCCGTCATAGAGACAATGGAACCATAAGTTTCAAATAAACGGCGCGTATATCCGATAGAATCTTTACCAAAGCGTAAAACTAGGGGTAAACGACCTAAAATTGGATTTACAGCCGGTCCGGGTACATTTAATTTTGGTAGATTAACAGTAGTAGCCATTTAAATAGGTTAAAGGTCAAAGGTCAAAGGTCGAAGGTCAAAGGTCAAAGGTCGAAGGTCAAAGGTCAAAGGTCGAAGGTTAACTGTCCACTGTCAACTGTCCACTAATTCCTTCTTACTTTCGCCAATTATTTTCAGCTTGGTTTAAAACATAGGTGGCTACAGTTTGGATTTCTGATTCGCTCAAACGGTCTTTGTAGGCTGACATATTGTTTTTACCGTAGGTCACAATATCAGAAATAGCCTCTATAGAATCCATATTATATTTTTTTAAAGCCTTCATTTGCAAATTTTTGCCGCGTCGGATAATATTACCACCATTAATATGACAACCAGCGCAATTTGCTGCAAATATTTTTGCTCCATCAGTTGTATCCGCGAAAGCTGGTTGTTGCAAAGCGATTATCAATAATAAATACGTTAACAATAAAAACTTGATCGCAGTTATCATTTTTCTCAAAATTAACTTTAAGCTTAAGTCATATTTAACTTTATCACTCAAAGGGTGTGATTCATCAATTACCACTTTACAACTACTAAAGATATCTTTTATGAAATAAATATTTAATTTTGACAACCATTTTCTATCTAAAGGATGTACCACTAGATAAAATAGTAAGTCACTATATAGAAGAGACATGATGTCAACAAAAACTTCTAAATTATTTTGCATAGGTATAGAATATGGCTAACAATATCAAAGAGCAAATTAAAACAGATTTACAGCAAGTCAAAGAAACTGGACAACAAAGAATTGATCGAATTAGAGAAATTGTTCGACTTGCCGTTGGTGGAGTTGTTTCGGAATTTAAAGAAGGTTCTGTTGAACTTCGGGTACTTGTCAAAGATGCTGTTTCTGCTGTAGTTGAAAATGTACAAGGTAAAGGTAGTGAAATTAAAGAAGAAGTGACAGCATCTATTGAAGGTGCTGTGGAAGCTATTAATAGTAAGCGACGGGAAGCTTTAAATAAAACTCAGACAGAAGTTAAGCAATTACAAGCTCAATTGGATGATGAAGAAGATAAAATTCAGCAAGAAGTTGAAGGGATTTTGACAGAAATTCAAGACACAACTCAAGAAAAATCAACAGAAGCTCAAAGTGCAATTCAATCTGCGGTTGAGAATATAAAAAATAGCGAAGAAGTCTCTTTATTAAAGAAACGTTATGCTCAATTACAAGCGCAAATCGCTGTTGTCAAAGCTAATTTAGCTGCACGATATGGTGGAGATTCCGTTGATGTACAAACTTATTTGAATGATGCTAAAACCTGGTACGAAAAAGCTCGTCCCCAAGCAACAGAGATGGTTTCTCAAGTCAAAGAAAAGCATTCTGATATGGAAACTAAACTTGGTGAAGCCGGTACATCCTTTGCTAAGAAAGAACGTCAGCTAAAACAAAAATTAAGAGAGTTACTTTTAACAACTGCTGAATGGTTAAAAGAAAAATAGCTAAAAAATTAATTACTCTTTTAGGATGAATATTAATGTAGAGGCGTAGCATTGCTACGTCTTTTTAATTTACGTTTTTTTATGTTTTTTATGTTTTTTATATTTTGCAATTCTCCACAAATATACAGCATTATATGATGAAGCTCTTATGAGATAGGCATTCTCCCCCATCCAAATGTGCCTCATAAAGATGAAATATGCTCTAGCAATAATTAACAAGTCGGGTTTCTAAAAAAACTCGACTTCTATAAAAATTGGACAAAGGGTGGACATCATCCACCCCCCTTTCTTCAACACAAAATGTTCACTCACTTAAGACAGCAAACTATAAAGTTCCTTCTCGATTCATTTCGTTACGTTTGGAAATTGCCCATACAGCATGAATGCTTCCGGGAATCCAACCTAATAAAGTCAATCCTATATTAATAAATAAAGTGGGACCAACTCCATAAGTTAAGAAAATACCAACGGGAGGTAAAAGTATACCAAGTAAAAGTTTCATATTTTTCGTTATTCTTTGAATTACAATTGATTGATTTGATTCGAGATAAACCAAAATTTACGACTCTATCTAAAGATAGATTTTGATTTAAAGATTGATTAACTACTAATTAGAAGGTAATTCTGCTTTACTGTTTGTTTCAGTACCTTTGAGAAGATTCCTTTCCACGAAGTAGTTACTGATGAAGGTATTAGCAAAAGACAGAATTACTGGCCCGATGAAGAAAGCAATAATTCCTTTGACTGCAAATCCAGGAGTTAAAACAGCCGCTAACCAGAAACAAAGTCCGTTAACTACAAGGGAAAAAGCTCCCAATGTCACCAAATTTACTGGTAACGAAAGTGTAGATATCACAGGTTTTATTGAACCATTTATTAAACCAATTACCAACCCAGCAATTAAAGCTGATGGAAAATTAGCAATGTTCACACCTGGTACTACTATATCTACAATTAGCAAACTTAATGCTGTTGCTAAGGTGGTTAAAAATATTCCTAACATAATCTCTACCTAAAAACAAAAATCGTTTTTTTGAACTCTTACATATATGGTGAACAATTCAATTTATCCTCACCTCTCTAACAAGATAGATTTGGCTTCTGTCAAAAGATAGGGAATTGGTAATTGGTAATTGGTAATTGGTAATTGGGATACTCCCATTTACGGTGAGTGGTAATTGGGAACTCAAGAATTTTTAACTATTATTAATTATTATCAGTTTGAGCAACTACTGAGCGTCCTTTCTATCCATGCAAGTCTATTTGATATCAAAATCTTAAGATAAATGAAGCCGATACATCTATGCGAAACTACTCATTACCCATTAAAATCTATCAAGGTTGGGGTATAAACTAAAAAGTTCCAAAACAAAAACCATTAACTTAACGAATCGCTGTGAAATTTAAATTAAAAAATCTAATTCCATTATTCGATGAAACTGTATCCAGTTGGGCATTGGAAGCACGTCTGTTACGCTGGTTAACGTTAATCTGGTTATTTGTAGGTTTAGCGGTGTTGTTTTCGGCTTCTTACTCAGCCGCTGACATGAAGTACGGTGATGGGCTTTACTTTTTCAAACGTCAACTGATAACTGTATTCTTAGGCTTAATACTCTTTAACATCATTGTTAATTTACCATTCCGTAAAATAATCGGGGTATCCCATTGGTTGCTAATATTGTTTTTGGGGTTCATTTTCATAACTTTAGTTCCAGGTTTGGGAACTAGGGGAGTTTACGGTACAAGTCGTTGGTTATCGATTGGAGGATTCCCCATTCAACCTTCAGAACTGATTAAACCCTTTTTAGTATTGCAAAGTGCGCGAGTTTTTGGACATTGGGAAAAACTCAGTTGGGGAATTCGTATTGCTTGGTTAGTGGTTTTTGGTTTCGTATTATTAGGAATTCTGGCACAACCCAACTTGAGTACCACCGCCCTTTGTGGTATGACTATTTGGTTAATTGCGCTTGCTAGTGGTTTACCTTACACATATTTGGGAGGAACTGCTGCTGCTGGGGTAGTATTAGCGCTGTTGAGTGTTACGATTAATAAATATCAACTCTTGCGTATTACCTCTTTTTTGAATCCATGGGCTAAGGATAAAGCTCAAACTACAGGTTATCAATTAATTCAAAGTTTATTAGCAGTAGGTTCTGGTAATACTTGGGGTTCAGGATTTACATTTTCTCAACAAAAGCTTGGTTGGTTACCAATTCAAGATAGCGACTTTATTTTTGCTGTATTTGCTGAAGAATTTGGCTTTGTTGGTAGTGTGGCACTGTTGGTAATGTTAGCTGTATTTGCAACTTTAGGATTAATGGTAGCTCTCAAAGCGAAAAATAGCATACACAGATTATCGGCAATTGGTATTACAACTTTACTTACAGGACAATCATTCATAAATATCGGTGTTGCCACTGGAGTATTACCCACCACTGGTTTACCTTTACCATTTTTTAGTTACGGTGGAAGTTCGATAATAGCTACATTAGTTGCTACAGCTTTATTAATTCGAGTTGCTAGAGAAAGTAATGAAGCTGAAGTAGTTCCATTACGAAGACAGCCGACAAAAACTCGACGCGAATCCCGGTTTTTACATAAAAACAAATTTTAGAGTAAAAAGTAGCTAGCACAAACATTTTATTTATCTTTATCGATAACTGTCCACTGTCAACTGTCAACTGTTCCCTGATATGTCTTGGTTTTTATTCGCAATTTCTACAGCTTTTCTAGAATCAGTCAGAGATATTTTCAATAAAAAGACAATTTCCAGGATAGACGAATACCTGATTACTTTTTCTTTAAACTTATTAACAGCATTGTTTTCCCTACCGCTATTATTATTTAACGATATTCCAAGTTTAGGAAATAATTTTTGGTATGCTGTAATTGTTATCGGTTTTTTCAACACCATCGCCTTCTTACTTTTTTTCAAAGCCATCAGAGCTTCTGATTTATCACTAGTTGCTCCAATCACTACATTTAGTCCACTCTTACTTTTAATTACATCTCCGTTTATTGTCGGTGAATTTCCCAACCCCATCGGCATTTTGGGAATATTTATTATTGTAATTGGAGCTTATGTATTAAAATTTCAAGATAAAAGTAGAGGATATCTAGTTCCTTTTAAATCATTATTCAAAGAAACTGCTTCAAGATTAATGTTTTTGGTGGTATTAGTCTGGAGTATTACCGCCAATGTTGATAAAATCGGTGTACAAAATTCCTCTCCGATTATCTGGACAATTGCCGGACATTTGAGTGTAGCTGTATTTAGCTTACCAATACTATTTCTCAAATCTAAACCGAATATTCAAAATATTACATCTAATGGTCGAAACTTAATTTTAATTGGTTTAATCAATACCTTTGCGATATTATGTCAAATGACTGCATTAAAACTCACTCTTGTATCTTATGTAATTGCAGTCAAACGTACCAGCGCTTTATTTAATGTATTATGGGGTTGGTTAATTTTTAAAGAACTTGGTATTAAAGAAAGAATCGCTGGTTCAATAATTATGATTATTGGAGTTGTTGTTATAACCTTATCGAAAATCAGTTGATGGTGGACAGTGGATGGTTGTTAGTTGTTAGTTGATAGTGGTTAGTTGATGGTTGATGGTGGATAGTTGATAACTGTTAACTGATAACTGATAACTGTTAACTGATAACTGATACCTGTTGTTGCGTTAAAATTGAAGCAGTGCAAGCATTCCCCGTCTTACTTTTTATCTGAATCATGCTCGAAACCCTGCAAACTCAACTTTATCAATTAGAGCAATTCGCTAACACGCTTGTTTCTAACCAATTAACTCACCTCAGTTTACTAAGCATCGGCATTATTTTTCTGGCTGGATTGCTAACTAGTCTTACTCCTTGTATGCTTTCCATGCTACCCATTACTATTGGTTATATTGGCGGTTATGAAACCAAAAGTCGTATCCAAGCTGCTGCACAATCTACTTGGTTTGCTTTCGGATTAGCGACTACTTTGGCAGGATTTGGTATTATAGCAGCAACGGTAGGAAAAGTCTACGGTCAAATTGGTATAGGTTTACCGATTATTGTCAGCATCATCGCAATTTTGATGGGATTAAATCTACTTGAAGCTTTACCATTACAACTTCCTTCTTGGGGTGGTACAGAATGGATTTCTCAAGAGCTACCCCAAGGTGTGAGAGCATATTGTATAGGTTTAAGTTTCGGTTTGGTAGCTTCTCCTTGCAGTACTCCTGTTTTAGCAAGTTTACTGGGATGGGTAGCCAATACCAAAGATTTAATCTTAGGTGCTGCTTTGCTGCTTTCCTACACCGCTGGTTACGTTACACCGTTAATTTTAGCCGGTACTTTTACTGCTTCAATTAAAAAGATAATCGAAATACGGCGGTTTTCTGGCTGGGTTAACCCGGTAAGTGGTGCTTTATTAGTCGGATTTGGGGTATTTTCATTGATTTCTCGGATTCCCTTGGGAAACTTCTAAAAAATTACTCAAAATAAGCTGGATATAAATCCCAGAATTTATCGTAGATACAAAAATACAAAGTTGTATGATTATTTCAAACCCTTACCTTGAGATATGGGGTTAATCCAAAATCTAAAATCTAAAATCTAAAATCTAAAATCTAATGGCTTTAGAAAAATCATTAAAAACACCATTAACAGCATTTACGGGTTTTATCCGTAAAGAATTTCTACCCGTACTCACAGATTTAAGGTTAGCGATTATTCTGCTGTTGGCGATCGCCTTATTTAGTATCGCTGGTACGGTGATTGAACAAGGGCAATCTATTGCTTTCTATCAAGAAAATTATCCCGAAAGTCCGGCTTTATTCGGCTTTCTTACCTGGAAAGTTATAATAATTTTGGGTTTAGACCATGTTTATCGTACTTGGTGGTTTCTAGCTTTACTAATATTTTTCGGAACTAGTTTAATCGCTTGTACCTTCACCCGACAACTTCCAGCGCTCAAAGCTGCACGTCGTTGGAAATTCTACGATAAACCCCAGCGATTTCAAAAGTTAGCCTTAAGTGCAGAATTTGATGTTCAAGCAGACAATTTAACCTCTATTGAAAATCTTACCCAAATTCTCCAACAGCGTCGTTACAAAGTTTTTCAAGAAGATACCAACAAACTCTACGCTCGTAAAGGAATTATTGGTAGAATTGGTCCGATAATAGTTCACATCGGTATCGTAGTTATTTTACTTGGCTCAATTTTGGGTGCAATGACGGGATTTACGGCTCAAGAAATGGTTCCCAGCGGCGAAACATTCCAAATTAAAAATATCATAGATGCTGGACCTTGGGCAACGCCGCAAGTGACTAAAGATTGGGCTGTAAAAGTAAATCGTTTCTGGATTGACTACACATCAAGTGGGGATATCGACCAATTTTACTCGGATATGTCGGTATTAGATCAAGAAGGCAAAGAAATAGACAAAGACACGATTTACGTCAACCATCCCTTACGACACAAAGGAGTTACCCTTTATCAAACAGATTGGGGAATTGCAGCAGTAAAAGTTCGAGTCAACAAAAGCCCGATTTTTAAACTACCCATGGCTCAACTTGACACGAAAGGAAAAGGACGACTGTGGGGAACTTGGATTCCCACCAAACCAGATTTAAGTGAAGGAGTTTCTTTACTAGCTAAAGATTTACAAGGAACCGTAATCATTTACGATGCTCAAGGTAAATTAGTAAATACTGTCCGCGAAGGAATGTCCGCAGAGGTTAACGGCGTTACCTTAAAGATTTTGCAAGTAGTTGGTTCTACTGGTTTACAAATCAAAGCAGACCCAGGTATACCAGTAGTTTACACAGGTTTTGCCATATTAATGATAGCAGTAGTCATGAGTTATTTTTCTCACTCCCAAGTATGGGTATTGCAGGAGGAAGGTAATTTGTACATTGGTGGTAAAACCAATCGCGCTCAAGTTGCTTTTGAAGGAGAAATGATCGAGATATTTGAGCAGATAAATTCTCAATCGACGGGTGAAGCTACGAAGTCTTTGGTTTCGAGTTTGTAAGTTGGACATGGGGGATTGGTAAACTATTTTTGATGCTGATTTTATAATGCAAAAGAACCCAAATCTTTAAGGAAATATAGCTTATGACATTATCTATTCAGCCTTCAGTACTCACCCTAAAAGAGTTTTTAGAATTACCAGAAACAAAACCAGCAAGTGAATATATTGATGGGAGAATCTACCAAAAACCTATGCCACAGGGAAAACATAGCACTTTACAAATTGAGTTAGGACAATTTTTTCTGCATTAGAAAATTTTGAGTAATATCAAATCCGTTGGTATCGGGATTATATATTTTAGAACGCAGAGGAGCGCAAGGTTAAGCGCAGAGGAGCGCAGAGTTTTTTTACTTTTGTATTTAATAATTCCAAAGCAAGGGGAGAAGATATAATACATTGTCCAACCTCTGTGCAAAACCGCGATATTTTTATACAGGAAAGGCTGGTATCTCAGGGAATATTAATTGCATAATCACTATATCTTGCCATTTTCCCTAGAAATTTTTTGAGTCGTTTGGCAGAATTTATAATATCAAGATTTAGGTATACAGAAAACGGCTAACAGCTATACTTTTACCTCAGCGTAACTTTGCGCTTACCTCCGCATTCCTCTGCGTTTCAAAGTTATTAAGTAGCTTAGCGTAGAAAAATCAAGGTACGTCATTGCGAGCGAAACGTTGCAGAGCGATAATATTAACTTTACTTCTGATGCTTCACTTCAACAACGGTATGTACGTTACCCCGTGGTGTAAAGTCAGCTTTGACGGTAATTTCTAAAGGGTCGCAAGCTGCAACGATATCGTCTAAAATTTGATTGGCTGATTCTTCATGGGAAATATATCTATCCCTATAGCTATTAATGTACAGCTTGATTGCCTTGAGTTCTACAACCTTCTCATCGGGAACATAAGTTACATAAATTGTCGCGAAGTCAGGATAACCAGAAAACGGACACTTACAGGTAAATTCCGGCAACGTAATATTAATATTATATTTTCTTCCTATACGCGGATTAGGAAAAGTAATTAAGTTTCCTTCCGTTATCTCGCGCTCGCCATATTTAATTTCAGTATTATTGTTAGTCATTTATTAATAGGTAATAGGTAATAGGTAATAGGTAATTGGATATTGATTGACAATATCTAATTCTTAACTCTTAACTCTTAACTCTTAACTCTTAACTCCTCACTCTTGTTCCCAATCAGGACAGCTTTCATCTTCCCATCCATGAGGATGTATCCCGCAAACTAATAAATTACCGTTGTAAACTTGTCCGTGGTAGTTACGACAACCGATGCAAGCAGGATTTGTTTGTGCTGTTGGTTCAACAGGATAAGGAAAATGACTATTTAAATCATCTCCCAAAACATCCTCAAAATCCCAGTAAACTTCCAAAAATGGTTCAGCTAAATCTTGCAAATACTGGTCAACTTCAGAAAGTAACGTACTTTGAACTTGTTCGCTAATTTCTTCAGTCAGTTCGATAAAAGTATCTACTACTTCTGTCATACCGATAAAAAAGCGTTCTACTTCTTCTGATACTGATTTTATTGCATCCGAAAAATCTTTTTGCCACTCATCCATAAAAAATAGTCCTCACTTTCTCAATAATAGGACATTTATTTCAACGCTTTGACTGCGTATTCCGGAGGGTGGCAATTAACCATCGCAACAATTTAGCTTTAGAGCAAGCATTTCAGTGAATACTTGATGCTAAATGGTTTCAAATACTAAAATTACACCCCTTTAGGATATTTGATAAAAATCATATGTGAATATTTGTTAACAACTTCTAGGCATTACCTCGAAAGACTCGTTAACTATTGATCGCGCTGTAAGCGACGCAATTCCTCTTGCATCCGTCTAACTTGGTCGCGTAATTGATCAACATCTTCAGGTGGAGAATCTTTAGAAGTTGGTTGCTCATCATCGCTTAAAATTTCTATGCGACGGGGTTCTGTCCGAACTGTGGCTTCACCGCTTGCATCGCTCGCTTGGGATTGGGCTTGATTCATCATATCTTCTACAAACCGACGGGCTTCATCAGTTGTCATTTCGCCCTTTGCGACCATTTCATCTGCCAGTTTTTGCACTTGCGATCGCAATTCGGATAAAGTTCCACCTGCTCTTTCGCTAGCGTAAGAAGCTAACCCAACACCGAGGTAAAAAGCTTTTTTTACAATATCTCCAAAGCCAGGCATTACGCGGGGATACTCCTAAAAACAGGGCAGACCCGGAGACTACGCCTACTGTAAGCATCCCGTATTGCTGCTACCTTCCGGTCCTGACAAGGTTTGGGCGTTGCAGTTGCATAGATCCGAGTCCATTCATAGGATAGCACTAAATTGTTTAAATGCGTAATGGGCAATTGGGATTTTTTAACTATTCAACCACAATTCGCCATTCATATAACTTATAGTTCACACACCCATTTTCAACCAAAGGGTCGCGATCGACAATGGTTTGTGCTTCATCCATGGAAGCGGCTTCAAACAGCAACATTCCGCCACCGAATTGCGCCCAATAACCTGTTTTTGCTTGATGTCCTTTGTTTTTCAACTCTTTCACATAAGCTTTATGAGCGGGGACATATTGATCAAAAATAGATTTATCGACTTTACCTTCTTCTATCTTTACAAACCACGGCATTTATTTCTATTTCCTCCTATCTCTAATTTAATTATTGGATTTTAAGCAGGGAGATTCAATTAGACTTCAATTTCCTACAGCAATTAAATACTTTCACGACTCTGATATCAATTATATTCTGGGGTTTTGCTGCATTAAACCCAATTTATATGCTGTTTGTTGCCATTTTTACTAGCAACGTTTATATAACACCCGCTTTTTCTCAGTTAAAATACGGCTTTCTGTTTTTTATCGTGATATTAAATACTTTTATCTACTATTAATTTCACAATCTATCAATCTATATTTTTTATATAAAATAAATTTATATACGTCTAAATACTGTTTTTGCAATTATAAAACTGTAAAAAATAATTGTTTGGCTTAACAAAAATCAAAATATCTATACTCAAATACATCTTTTTCCAGGATTTTGTGATAAAAATATACAAAAATCGCTTATTCTAAGAACAATTTTATGATTATTGAGAATAGAATCATTTACATAACGAAATTACGTTGTTTGTTGGACGTGATATAGGTCACATTTTAGTGTAAAATAAAATTTAGATATAATCTGTTTGGACTTATTTTAGTTTTTTTGACTTAATTTTTGATTAAATCAGCAATTTTTTCAGACTCGAACCTTTTTTCAATTCTTCGATTACCAGTTGAGATAAAAAATAAATATAAAAAATAAAAACTTATTTGTAGTTGAGACTGTAGGGTGTGTAGTTTAGAGATAATTTGAACGTAGTAATAGGACTTATAGCGTCACGCACCATAGACCATTTTGATAGTAACTTATCGGAGACAATCGGTAAATATTGAATTTGCTGACAAACAACTTTGCTTGTCAGCAGTAATTCAATTAAGCTTTTTTGCGTCGCTTGAAAGCAGCACCGGATACAACAGCACCTAGAGCAAGAAATCCTAGGCTAGGTTCGGGTACTGCCTGAGCTTGAGAGAAACGATTCGTCATTGGTGCAGAGGCAAAAGTCATGCGGTCGAAGGCAACTATATCATTGGTTCCCTTTTGAGCATCCTTGATATCGAACCGAACTTTGGTGAAATAATCTTCTTTAGAATCAGCTACATAACCGGAATAAAAAGCTGTTCCTCGAATAGTTTCTCCTCTATCCTTATAAGCTTGAGCATCGGTCAGATTCAGATTGACGTACTTTGTGCTGCCATCGACGCGAGTAAACTCAACACCCATCAAAGCACCACGTTCAAAGTCTGTACCATAAAAACCAAAGGCAGATATTGCTTCAGAGAAGCTAAATACCAGATTGCTATCTTTTCCTGCATTGGTATTGAGGAATTGGTTATCCAAACGCTCTTGCTTGGTTAAACCAGCATCGCTGATGCCGTAACGACCACCAGCAACGTTTGTATTACTGCCGCCGCTAGTTCCGCCGGTTCTTTGTATTGTTGTGTACAACCCTTGATTGTTTTTTTTGTTAGGGTCGGAAATATTCATCGTGACAATATTGCCGTCAGCTTTTTTCAGGTCATAGTTATAATTGAATGCTTTGTTTGTTTGGTTGAGTTGGGTAAAGCCTTCTGAGTGCTCAAAATTAACACTTCCAACCGTTCTGCCAACAAGGGCTTTCAAAAATAACTGCTCAGCAGCGTAGCTATTTTGTAATGTTGAAAGGTCAGGTGCGTCTGTAACCGTTTTGACGTTGAAATGCTGAAGGTCTTCACCAAAAAATGAGGCTGCTTGAGCAGAAGAACTGTTGATACCCATTCCAATCATGGTGACTGTTAAGGAAGTCAAAACCAAACCAATCTCTTTAAACTTCATTTTTTTAATTCCCTTTAAAATACTTTTGTCTTAACCGCTTATCGATGTTTGTTTCTAAACTCAGCGGCGTGTTTTTCTCTTATGTACACACTCTAAACAACCCGAATATGAATTGAAAAGACTACTCCCTCAATCTTTACTGCAAGTTCTTTGAGTCTGTTGTTCAGCAGTATTCTCACGGTTAAGAGCTGTTAGGAAGAAGTATGTAGTAGAGGATTCGACTCGATATTTTTGGGGATAAATCAATCTTTTGCGGCGGTTATAGCCCTAACGCTGCGTAAAATTTCTGAAGATTCCTTCAGTTACAATAGTAATTAAGTTAGACATTGACAGTTAATGCTCAGAAAGATTGCGGACTACAAGACAGAGCGGAGAATTGATAGCATCGTCGAGTGTGTAGAACGCTGAGTGCTTGACTACAAAGCTTTTTACCTATTAATTTTGATCAAAATAGAAGATAAAAAAACGGCTTGATAGTTGAGAATTTGTCAGTTACTTTATGATATTTATTTACATATAGCTTAGATTTTCATGTCCTTGCTGTGGGTATTTTATCGATTTGTTGTAATTGTTTTGTTTCAACGTTGTTCTTACCAGAATAATCCTGCAATAATCCCATTAATGCAGGGACTACAGTTGGTGTAAGAATTGTAGAAAATGCTAAACCTCCGGTCAAAACAATCCCCAATCCTTGATATAATTCCGCTCCTTTTCCCGGAATTACTGCTAAAGGTAGCATACCTAAGACGCTGGTTCCTGCTGACATGAATATGGGACGCAATCTATCTTTTACTGCTAAATAAAGGGAATCGTCGTAGCTTTTACCTTCGTTTTGTAGTTGTAGCGACCGATCTACAAGTAAAATTGCGTTATTAACTACTACTCCGGTTAAAATTACAAATCCTAATCCGGTAATCATATCCAGGGGAACCAATACACCGGGAATTGAATTTGCCAGAATTAAGCTTAATAATGCTCCCGATATTCCCATTGGTACTGTTGCCATGATTAATAGAGGGAAGGAGAAGGAACGATATAAAGCAACTAAGAGTAAATAGGTAATTATTAAAGATAAAACGAAACTTGAAGCCAATTGTAATAATGTTTCCGATAGCACATCGGCAGAGCCAGCTAATTCTACGCGGAAACCTGTTGGTAATGTTTGCCGTAGCGGTGCGATAATTTGCTGTTGTGTTTGGTCTATTAATGCTCCTAAAAGACTCCGCATGATTTCGGGTTGTTCGTCATCGGGTGTAAATCCTTCCTTAGCAACCAGTATTGTCCACATCATCGGACTGCTGCTACCGCTGACAATTTCTACATTAGATTCCCCTGCTTCCGGTGGTAATGCTTCTACCTGCTGGAGTTTATTTAAAACATCCACCAACCGTCGATCTATATCGCTATCCCAGTTAAATTCTAAATTTATAGTACTGATACCAGAAGCACTGCTACTAGTAACTTCCTGGATTCCCTGAACTTCCTCCAATCTTTCCTCAATCGGACGAGTAATTAATTCCTCAACTTCCGAAGGACTAGCACCAGAATAAGTAGTACTAATTGTAATTTCCGGTCTATCTCCCCCCGGTCGCAATTCCAAAGGTAAACTTAATAATGATAAAACACCGAATAAAGCCAGAATACAAAATAATACAAAAGTTCCATGTCGCCAACGGACGGCTGTTTTGATTAAACTCATAATTAATTATTGGGAATAGGGCATTGGGGATTAATAATCATTCATATCCTGAAGCGCTTTATCTCTCGATGTTTTGAAACGCAAAGGTACGCGGAGGTTTACGCAAAGTACGCGGAGAGGGAATGAGGAAAGAAAGAGTTTTTAATTACAAAATAATTACTTTGACCTTTAACCTTTAACCTTTGACCTTAACTTCGCAATTTTTTTTGAAGAATTTTCAAGTCATTTTTGACTCTAACTAATACCAGTACAACTTGGGCAAATTGTACATATAATCAGCGATATTCAGTGTAGAGTATGACAAATAAATGTGACACAGAAATGACAAGATAAAGAAAATATTAAATTCAGTCTCCTCTATTTCTTCATTTCATGAGCCTTTACTTCATTGCTTTATTACCACCGCAATCAATTCAAGATTACGCTAACAAAGTGAAGCAGTATTTTGCGGATAACTACGACAGCAAGCACGCTCAAAAATCGCCACCACACATTACTTTACAACCTCCTTTTGAATGGGATGGCGATAAATTAACTGATTTAGAAGAATGTTTACAGCAGTTTGTTATGGGAAGAAATTCGATATCAGTTACTCTTGAGGGTTATAATGCGTTTGTTCCTCGCGTAATATATATTGATGTTGTTCAAACTCCAGAATTAATAAATTTACAAGTCGATTTAATGACTTATTTGGAGAAGCATTTGGGGATAGTTAACAAAATTGGTAAATCTCGCGGTTTTACTCCTCACATGACAGTCGCTTTTAAAGATTTAAAGTTAAAACATTTTAAAACAGCTTGGATGGATTTTAAAAACCGGGAATTGCATTTTGAGTTTACTGCGAGAAATTTAACGTTGTTAAGGCATGAAAATCAAAGATGGAATGTAAGGAAAGAGTTTGATTTCGTCTTTTAAATAACATAATTAGATAATCACTGATGGTTCATGTGATTAATTTTGATGTGTTCCCAGTTGCGTTAGCGAAGCGGCTGCGTAGCAGCTTTTATCGCTCAAAACAAGGGCGTGCATCCCAACTACAAACATTTACTAGAAATATTTAAATTTAATGAGATAGACTATTAGACACAAAGAAGCTGCTTGGAAAGAGCTTTCATAGAAATGAACCGCACACTACGGGTGAATCGTAATTGTAGAGGGTGTTGGGAGTAAGATTTGATTCTTCTGTGTTCCCTATGTATTTTAAAGCAATGTATATTTCCGGAACTTTCAAAGGAGATATGTAGTTATAGGAGCAAAAAAGATACAACAGTGGAGAATACCATGACTACTAGCTTTATTGTTCTCGAATCAGGTGTAACTGGATTAAAAGTAACAAAGTTACAACAAGCTTTAAAACAACTCAATTTATATTTGGGTGCAATTGATGGCATTTTTGGTGGTAAAACAAAAGCAGCAGTAATTAAGTTTCAACAGCTTTACAGTCATCTTCCTAATAATGGAATTGTTGATGCAGAAACTATTTTACAGTTGGATGAAGCTGTATGGTTATCACAAAGAGAAACTCTCCGAGAAGGTTCTAGAGGTGATGAAGTTGAGTTATTACAAGGTATGTTGGAGTATAGTAATTTTGGCTCGCTGATTGTAGATGGTGTTTTTGGTGCGAAAACCAAAACAACTGTAATCGATTTTCAAAAAGCCAGAGCACTTAAAGCTGATGGTATTGTCGGACAAAAAACTTGGAGTTCTTTATATACTTTAGCTCGGCATGATATACCTGACGAAGATAGAATCAAAGCTTTTTTTGGTGAGTTAGAAACAGAAATATTGATTAAGTTACCACTGAAAAAGGGTGATGAAGGACGAGATGTTTTAATTTTACAAAAATTCCTCAATTATGTTTCTGGTAGTACAAGTGGTATTTTAGAAGATGGCAATTTCGGACAAGCAACTGAACAAACTGTCAAAAACTTTCAGCAACGTCAAGGTTTAGTGATTGATGGAGTTGTGGGAATGAAAACTTATCAAGTTATGATTTCTCAAGGTTTAAATCAGCAGTTAATAGATGAACTTTTAAGTTACCGTTATGGTAAATTATTGAATTTTACTCAAGGCAAAGAATTTGAAGTTGTAGAAGATGCAGCCATAAGAGGTGAAACAGTTATTCACAGACTTGAAGTAGAACCAGAACAAAATTTTCTTATTATAATTACTTCTGTAGAAAGTAATGCAGTATTTGAATTAATTCGAGTTGGAGATGGTAAAGTTTATCTAACTGAAGCTAGCAATTCTCAGGTTTTCCTGGAAGCTGGTAAATATTCTATTAATGTAAGTGCAACTCGCGGTAATACTACCTATCAATTAAAGGTAGAATCGATAGTTGGTTGTTAATAGGAAAAACTTTTCTCTAATCAAGGGAGTAGAAAGTAGGGAATAGGGAATAAGTAAGTAGGTGAAATTAAATATAAAACCTCACCCCCCCTTGGCAAGGAGAGGGGAAGGGCTGAGGTTTGATCTTACATTTAATTACGCCTAACTACTTAGGGAGTAGGGAATAATTAAGTGTACTGCAAAATTTCAATTTTCAATATTGAGTCCTATTTTATGAAAAAAGTACTATGAATCATTCTATGAAAAAGTTAGCGATTGCATCGATTGTGATAGCAACTCCATTATTATGGTTGTTGAATAATCAAGTCTTGGCAACCCCCAAAAACACGATTCCCGAATCTACTTATTCTCAGAATAGACAACCAAAAGATAAATGGCTGCGAATGAGTCAAAAAGACGAAATCGATCAAATAAAATCGCTGATTGATAGTCGTATGGGTGTAGCTGCTCTCAACCAGTTAGCATTAGAAGGTTTTATTGGTTTTGATTGTAATCGCAGCTTTTATATTAACGAACCTTATGGTGGTTTTCAAACTTTAATGCGGGTGAAATGTAAAACTCCTAGAGGTGCTTCGAGTGCAATTGGTTATAGCGAAATTAGAGTTGTTTTCAATCGCTTTGAAAGCAATATTGAGAATTTTAATATTGAAAGGGTTTCCGAAGAAACTGGCCCGGGAAAGATTAAGTTACCCGATTAATTTTTCCCAAAAGTAGGGTTGAGTGATGGGGTGATGGGGAGAAATAAATATCAACCAACAACCAACAACTATCAACTATCAACTATCAAAAATAGGTAAATATCATGACAAATTCTAATTTCGTAACACTAAAAAAAGGCTCCAAAGGTGCTGCTGTTACCAGATTACAACAACGCTTAAAAACTCTCGGTTATTATTCTGCTAGCATTGATGGTGATTTTGGTGCAAAAACTGAAGCTGCTGTAATTGCTTTTCAAAAGAACAATGCTGTTGCTGTTGATGGTGTTGTCGGAATGGAAACAGAATCAGCTATACAACGGGGTATCTGGGTATCACAAAGACCTATTTTAAAACAAGGTTCCAAAGGTGAAGAAGTTAAAAGATTACAGAGTTTATTACAAAAAACTGAAGAAATTTCACCGCAATTAGAAAAGCCAATAAAGTTAGATATTGGTGCAATTGATGGTGATTTTGGAGCAAAAACAAAAGCTGCTGTGGTTAAATATCAAAATTATGAAAAGATTACGGCTGATGGAATTGTAGGTCGTAAAACTTGGGATAATTTGTCTGGAATACTTACCTTTGACTATTCACCCGAACAAATTGTTCTTAACAACGTTTTTGGATTGGTTTAATTAATAGTTTATACAAAAGTTGATCAAATCCCCAATAGTGGTTTGTTGTAGGAATTCTACACACATTTTGGAGACGTAGCACTGCTACGTCTCTACATTGTTGTTATTTGACTACTTGTGAACAAGTTTACCATTTGGACGCTGAACGATGATTTCTCTTAACCGTCGCTTGGCTTGGGGTTCAATTCCGAAAATACGCACATAATCATTGTTATGTTCGACTAAACAAGCTTCCAATGTTGCGATCGCGTCTGCCATATCTTCTATTTGATGTCCGGCAAAACTCTTCCATGAACCTGTGTAGAATCGACGTTGGTCTACGTATTCTATACCAATATGGTTTCCTGATGCCAAAATTTCCCGCATTTGTTCTAAAATTTCTAGCTCTACATGGGCTGTAGATATCCCTGGATTATATTGATTCGCATCTTTTAAGGTACGGTTTTCTCCAGATTGGAAAGCTGTATGGGGAGCAGGGAAGGGAGACACTGTAGTAGTAGGTGGATAACGGAAAGTGGAATCGCTACTTTGTTTACTCTCGTGTTGAGTAGTTGTAGGTGGATAATGGAAACTCGAATCGCTACTTAATTGCTGTTGATGTTGAGTTGTAGCTGGATAACGGAAAGTGGAATCGCTACTTTGTTTACTCTCGTGTTGAGTAGTTGTAGGTGGATAATGGAAACTCGAATCGCTACTTAATTGCTGTTGATGTTGAGTTGTAGCTGGATAACGAAAAGTTGAATCGCTACTTTGTTTGCTCTCGTGTTGAGTAGTTGTAGGTGGATAATGGAAGCTCGAATCGCTACTTAATTGCTGTTGATGTTGAGTTGTAGATGGATAACGGAAAGTGGAATCGCTACTTAATTGTTTCTGATGTTGAGTAGGTGGATAACGGAAAGTCGAACCGCTATTTTTTTCATTAGGATTTTGAATTATGGTTTCCATGACTGGCAGCTTGGTTTTGTAGTCGATTCCAGCAACCCTTACATAATCTTCATTATGACTAACTAGACATCGTTCCAAATCTCCAATCGCATCAGCCATATCATCTATTTCGTGATTTGAAAATCTTTGCCAATCACCCTTGCTAAAGCTGTCTTTATCTGCATATTCTATGCTCAAATGGTTACCCGATGCCAAAATTTTCTGCATATAACTGAGTATTTCAGGTCCAACATGGGTTGTTGCAGTTGATGTATCTTTAATCATAGGGTTTGTACCTTGATTTACAGATTGATGAGAAGATGGAAGTTGGGGAATTTTAACTGCTTCTGCTTGTGCTTGATAACTTACTCTGGCTTGATAAGTTGGGATTGGTTCCCCATCAAAATTAGCAGTCGGTCTGGCATGATAAGTAGATATTGGTTCCCCATCAAAATTTGCAGTTGGTCTGGCTTCATAGACGGGTGTTTGTGCAGCAGTTGGGATAAAATGCTTTTGATGCCTTAATGCACCGCGATTATATTCTTCAACCAACCGCGAATCATCGACCCATTTTTGTTCGTTAACCATTAAATTAGCCATTTCCATCAAATCTGATAAACCGAAATTGGGTTTTTTGAATGATGGAACATCGTTGCTGTTCACTACCCGTGAAGATACCTTGTCTATTCCAGCATTGTGGATAAACTGCTGAATTTGTTGATCGTAAATTCGCGATCGCAATGCACTATAAAAATCAACAGCAGCAAAGGGGAAATTATCTACCAGTTGTTCTACATCTCGCTGTGATAAACCATCTTCGCTAAAAATTCCCCCCACAATCCCAATTTTGTCATCTCTATTGGGTTCCCAATAAAACTTATCCATCCTTCCATCACGAATCAATGGGGCATATAAAGTAGAAAAATCGTTCCCTGTAACAATAATGGGAACGCGATGCAAAGGAGTAGAATCATAACTACCGGGTAACTGTACATCGGTAGGATTATCAGCAATATTCATCAAGGTAGCATTAACCAATTGAGTATTGACCGTGTACTGAGTACCTTCATCAAAACGTCCAGCACCCGCATCCAAATCGTTAATCATCAACACACACATTTTACCGCGCACCTTGATTAATTCCGCAGTTTCCCGATAGCGCAACCGAATCAAACGTGCTGGATCTCCTGCATCCGGACTTTCTAATTCACCACCAGAAATATGAGTAACCTCAACACCCATTTTTTCAAAAACTAATTCACATTGAAAAGATTTTCCTTCACCCTTACGTCCGTGAATACCCAAAATCAAAGGTACTCGTACATTCGGAAGGTCAAGATAATTTTTAGTAATGTGAACGGCAAGTTTATCTTCAAAACGCGGAGAAATATAGTAGCTCATGTAGTAAAATCAAAAATTTAAAACTATACAACACCATGGTAATTTTTTATGGCTACTATTGTTCATGTATTTTTGTGTGAAAAGGGAGTGAGTTGACAGTTGACAGTTGTTAGTTGATGGTTGTTGGTTGATATTTATTTCTCCCCATCCCCCCATCCCCCCATCC